>CBFCYP010000035.1:0-22943 GCA_965602185.1 uncultured bacterium | reverse complement strand
TTCCAATTGAGATCTTTCCTCCCCCGATATCTCTATCGATTGAAATAGTATCGGCCAAATCTTTCGCGATAAGTCCGTTTTTCTGATATACTCCCGACAGTTTAAAATCGAAATATTTTTCGATCTCCCTGGAATATGAAACCTCGTATCTATGCGTGGTGCGGCTGTGCCGGAAGGTCTGAGGCGTCAAATAATCGAAGGAGTTAACGCCGGTTTTGGCGCGATATTTCCACAGGTTTACCGAAAATAATCCGTCATAAACAACGCGGGAGCCGCCGCCGGTAACATGATAACCGTCGCAGGCGGAATTCACCAAATAGCCGTTCGACTTTTTGAATCCGACCGTAAAATAACCATAGGTCTTATCGCCGAACGGTCTGAAGAACCGCCACCTGCTGGAATTATATCCGTAAGGTCCCCTGGACACCTCGACGTCGGATCTGTTTTCATCATCCGGCGGTCTGCCGAGATCGAGATGAAGCCTGTTATCGAGGGAGCGTTTGTCGTTCCAGTATACTTCATTGAGAATTTCCCAGGGGACGGCGTTCAGGTCGCTGCCGATTTTGTACGGCCTGTATATATCGTTATATAAAAACGGATGATTATTGATCGATATTTCAATTCCGGGAACGTTCAGATAATGTAACGGAATCTGCGGCGACCCCACCGGCCCCGTACTGTGCATAAAAATATTCGGCTGGCTTTTTAATTCGTCGCCGACTCCCCGCGAGAGATAATTCCTGCGATAGTAGGCGGTAGGGAGCAGGGTTTCCTGGTGCCCTATATCAACCGTGTCGGGAAGCTCCCCGGCGATTAATGTATCCGGAGACTCAGAGAGGCTGTCGGGTTTTTCCTCCTCGAATATCCCCCCGGTTATTTTCTTAACGGAATCGGCTTTAGCTTCTATTCCGGTAGTATCGGATATAGCTTCATCCGGTTCGATGTTCCGGGAAGCGCCGGGAGATACGTCCTGCGCTGTCGATACGGTCGCAATCGATATGACTATTAAAATGCAGCCAGTGGCGGCATGATATATTCTATTCTTTTCCAAATCTTCTGAACAACTGCTCCTGAAATCCCGAAAATTATCGTGTTACTTACGCTATGTATAATACCGAAACCGAGCCCCGCTATAAACGCGGGCCAGAACGGTCCGAAAATATACGCGAATGCCAGGTTGGTGGTAAGATCGTACCAGAGGGTTAAGACCATTCCCGATACAAGCAACACCGCGATGGTAAGTTTTACATTATCTTTTTTCAAGATCCACGGCCTTACCAGGCCTCCGCAGAATCCGAAAAGCAGAAAGCCGAACAACTGTACCATTCCTATAGCCAGAATCGGCTGGGCGCCGTTGGGATTGAAAAACACGAATATTAATCCGGCGACCAACGCCGTCGCGGCACCCCCGGTTTTACCCAGATACAGTCCCGATAAAAAAAGCGAGAAACTAAAAAGCTCTATGTTGGGAATCGCCAGAAACGGCGTATTGATCCCGAAGGCCAGGGCGGCGAATACGCCCACTCTGGCGACGCCCGACATGCTGAATATGGAATCAGTTTTCGGCTGCATGTCAGTTCGTATCGTTTACAACGGCTATTTTCAAGGAGGACGATTTGCCGGCGCCCTCGAGGTGAATTATATAAATCCCGGAGGCCACAGATTCACCGTCATCGTTTTTCCCATCCCAGGTGGCGTTGTTCTGATCGCCGATATCGGTTCTTATGTTCTCGATCTCCCGGACGCGGTTTCCCGACAGGTCGAATACCCAGATCGATACATCTCCGGCGCTGTATCTCAGATCGAGGCTGTATATTATCGTAACCTCCGGTGTCTGATCGGCTATTACAAAGGGCGATGGATAAGCAGAGACCAGTTTGAACTCCGGACCGGTGGTTTCGCCGACCAGCGAGGGATCAAACCATACCGTACCGTTATAATCATAGCTATCATAGTATGGAGTAAGGCCGGCCACCGTAATCACCAGTGTAACATCCCAGTAAAGATTCCAGCCGCGCCATTCGCCCAGGCCCGATCCTGTCAAGGGATCGACATCGATATCTCTCCAGGGGCTGTAACCCTGCCTGTGACCTACCACGGCGACATGCCACCCGGCGTCCGCAAGATCCTCACCGTCGAAATCGATTCTTACGCCGCCGCTGTCGTATGTCGTACTTATAACTATGTAGTTGGCCCCGATATGTTCGGGAGGAATCCCTATCCCGCCGAATTCCAGCGGAATTGAAGAAAGCGTTCCTATCCCGACGGACGTATCCGGAAAGGGAAAGAGCTCTCCCTCATCATAGGAGGAATCGGGATCGGCGTATTCGCCGACTTTGGTATTCCATACCGCGAATTCAAGAAAGCTTTTTTCAAAAGAGGAGGATTTCCCTCTTAAAATGCTATCGGTCACTTCGGGAAGATTATACCCCGGTACCGTGGCGCACCCCTCCCAAATCTGTTTTATGATACTATTTTCGATACTTTCGGGATACTTTTCCGAAAGATAAATGGGCCACACGCAGGCGCCGTAGGGATGATATGCCCGGGGGCCGTAAACGTACGAAAAGGTTGCCAGACCCATATGGGGAAAACCGAAAAAGAAGGGCAGATAACTGAGATAATCGTTAACGTCGTCATAGACTACATCTTCCATCCAGACAGCGGTTGCCTCCAGCCACCAGGGCTTGTAAGAATTGGGATCGTTGATATTATCATAATCGAATTCCGTCTCATCGTAACCGTATTGAACGGCATGAAAAAACTCATGGGCGGCGGTAACCCGCGCCGCCTGCAGAACCGTTACCAGCGATCCTCCGTATTGCGTTCCCGCAAAATCGTTATCGATCTCGATATAACCCGGCATCTGGTAATAGTCCGAATCGGGATCGGGGACAGTATAACCATATACTCCGGATCCCAGATTGGTCAGATAGACATCCAGTCTGTCGTCACCGCCACGGCCGTTATCGGTTAACGGTTCGTTAAAATTCAATAATTCGACTTCATAATCCCAGACGTATTCAAAAATATCACCAAGATAATTTATATAATCAGGGATACCATCCTGCGGATTTATATCAATATCAGATTCAAAACAGGCATCCACATCCAGCGTATCAGTCTCGTAATGTATTAAAAAATGTGCGGAACCCAGGGTAAAAGGCAAATCTGAGGGCCGCTCCTGAAGAGCTCCGGCGGGTAAGGGAATTCCCTGTTTTTGAAGCTCGTATAAAGCTATCATTACCGGGGTGCCGCATTTAATGGGGGGAAGATCGTAATCCATCTCTATCATAGGTTTCTCGCCCCTTATTTCGGCGGCTCTGTCTAGGATGAGCTGAACCGATTCGGAGACCTCACCCGAAGAAATATTAGATAACATTATGATTAAAGATAATATGGGGGCGATTGATCTGGGCACTATTTGCTCTCCTTGGCTTTTTTCAATCCTTCAAGCACCTTATACGGCACCCGCAGGCTTCCTATCAAGACTTTTCCTTTCCGGGGCCCGTGACAATCGGAACCCCCGGTATATATAACGCCAAATTTATCCGCCATGTTCTTGTAGCGGGTGACGTCGTTTCGGCTATGCTGGGAATGATAGGCCTCTATGCCGTCAAGGCCCATGGTGACAAAATCGGGGATAAATTCATCGTGCTTCAATGTTCCGGGATGGGCGAGAACCGCCACGCCCCTGGTAAGATGAATCAGGTCGATCCCCTGCTCCGGGGTAAATGTCTGCTTGGGCACGTAGGCCGGGGCATGATAACCGATATACCTCGCGAAGGCCTCATCATAGGTTTGAACAAACTCCTCCTTGAGCAGGGCGTCCGCCACGTGCGGCCTCCCCACGGCGCTCTTGCCCGCGATATCTTTAACCGTCTCCATGGAAAGATTTATCCCCATTTCATTCAGCCTCGATACCATTTCTTCGCCCCGCTCATATCTTTCCTGCCTGAACTTAAAAACCTTCTTTTCGAATTCAGGATTCGTATAATCGATATAGTAACCCAACATATGGACATCTGAACCTTTAAAATGGCAGGATAGCTCCACACCGGGAATGATTTCGACATCATTGCCCTCAATCAGCTTTTTCGCCTCCGCGAACCCATTGATGGTATCGTGATCGGTTATCGAAAACGCCTTTAATTCCAGTTTCAGGACCACTTCGACAACCTGGGCAGGACTGAATATACCGTCTGATGCTTTAGTATGAATATGAAGATCTATATACCCTTTCTTCATGCCAGCCTCTCTTTTACAATCTTATCGGTTTTCTCGAAAAGCGTTTCCGCCTTCTTTAAAAGAGTGTCCGCTTTATCGATGAACTCGTTCCGCCTATTCTCGTCATTTATGCCCGGCAAATTTATCTTTACGTTCATAAAGGCGCCTTTCGTCGCCGAAAGACCCATGAGGTTGGCCACCCCCACATCGGATATAGAGTTGACATTCCCTTTTGCGGCTATAACGGGCAGATGTTCCATGATCGATACGGCTTTTTCCATAACTTCCAGCGGGACGGCTGTAGCCTCGATGGTGGCCTCCTGGAGGTTGGCGTTTCGTTGTATCTTGTCGAAATCGGTGGCTTTGGGCATTTTCGACGCCGTCATGACCTTATCAAACGCTTGTGCGTCTTTCTCTATTAAAAAGGTCAATTCGGATCTCAATGTCTCCGTTTTTTTTAAAATCTCCGTCAATTCTTTTTCCACGTCGGCATATTTTTTCTTTCCAATAGTCAAGTGGCACACCATGGAACCCAGAGATCCCGCGAGCGCCCCGGCCAGCGCCGAAACCGATCCGCCTCCGGGAGTGGCAGATTTCCCGGCCACCAACTCGAGAAAACCCCTGTTACCCTCTTTAGCGGCAACCTTCCGGGACTTCAACTTGTATTCGAGAACCTGGTTCATTTTAAAGTTCTCAAGTTGCAGGTAAAAATCGGCGGTTTTGGTAATCGCTCGAAGCGGGGTCAGGCCCACGATCTCAGAACCCACGATCGGCACGCCGTAGCGGTTGGCCTCGCTTTTTATGGTTTCAAAGACCCTGAATATCGGCGTTTTGGGATAATTAACCAGGTTCATCGAAATCTGAACCTGCTTTCGTTCCTTTATCTCAAAACCCATCGCCTTTACGTAACGATAACCACCCTGGGCATGCCTGATGGCGTTGGCGATATCTTTGGCGATCTTCAGGTTCTGGGTAGCCAAGTAAACATTAAATGCGATCAGGAAAGGTCTGGCGCCAATGGCGATAGCGCCGGCCCGGGGATGGGTTCGGGAGGGGCCAAAATCGGGCTTTCTTTTGGGATCGGTCGCTATCGAATCCCTTATGCCTTCGTATTCACCGCGACGGACGTCAGCAAGGTTCTCGCGCTCCGGACGGCTAGCCGCCTCCTCGTAAAGGTAAACCGGTATTTCAAGCTCGTTGCCGACCCGTTCCCCCAGTTCTTTGGCCAGTTGAACGCATTCCTCCATTGAAATCCCGGATATCGGTATAAAAGGACAGACGTCGGTCGCCCCCATCCTGGGGTGCTCTCCCGTATGTTTCTCCATATCAATCAGCTCAGCCGCTTTCGCGATGGCCCTAAACACGGCCTCCTTAACCGGTTCCGGCTCGCCAACCACGGTGACTACGGCGCGGTTGTGATCTTTGTCCATCTCCTGGTCCAACAGTTGCGCTCCCTCGACGGATTCTATCTCTCCCAGGATCTTGGCCAATACCTGGGGGTACCGTCCCTCTGAAAAATTTGGAACACATTCAACAAGCTTAGACATTCTAAGACCTTTCTGTCAATTCTTTGTAGTGGTGTTTAATTGCGGCGGCCAGAAGCGGCATCATTATCTCATGATGACCGGTAAAGCTGTATCCCCGGCCCGAACCTGAAACGGGCCTATTAACAACGTTCAGGTTGGGCCGATAATGCTGTATCATATCAAAATTCGCAGCCGCGAAATTTTCTATCTTTCCTTTGACATTTCGCGCCGCCGTAAGTGCCTTTAAGAATACTTCTGGCAAAACGACCGCGGATCCGAAATTGATTACCGCTCCGTCATCAAGACCGGAAATCGAGTCGGCCATAATTAAAAAATCGTCCCCTGTAAGTTTGCCGAACAGGCCTCCGTCAAAGCCGGGATGCTGTGAGATGGTATCGGTTCCGATAGCCACGTGCACCGAAACCGGGATATCTCTAATATCGCAATTCATAAGAACGGAGTGTTCTTTATACTTCGGTGATTTATTCTTTATGTACCAGCCTATTCCCTCACCGAGCCCCAATCCCTTTTCTTCGGCATGGGTCACGGCCTCGAAGATCAAATTGGGGGTTTCTTCCACCATCCCGAAACTACCGTCACCGAGTCCCTCCTCCACATCCTCCGAGGTTCTGCCGAAAAAGGCTATTTCTATATCGTGAATCATGAAAGCGCCGTTAACGGCCAGATGGCTGACAAATCCTCTTTCAAGTAAATCGATGAATATAGGGGACAATCCCACCTTGACAGGATGGGCGCCCATCATCCAGATAACCGCTTTTCCTTCGATTTTCGCCCGAGCGATCTTTTCGGATAATTCAATAAGGTCAGCCGCCTTTAGAAAAGACGGCAGCGAATTCAATAATTCCGAAACGGGTTTTTCGGGCCCGACGGCTCTGCCGAAATTCGATATATCCGACCTGGTTTTTCTTTCGGATGACTTAATAGTTTTTACTTTCGAAAGATCCAGTTTTTTATATTTACTCAAACTCTCCCTCTAACTGTCCCCGTTTAAATTCTTTCAATTGCGCGGAAATAGATCCCAGGAAAAACACTTCGGTTTTCATGAGCACCGGTATTTTATACTGGTCGTCGGTCAGCCAGACCCTGATCCTGCCCTTGGCCTTAAAAATGCCCTCGGCCCTCATCACCGGTTCGACAACCACGCAATCGAATTCCCCCGCCGGCACTTTAACTCTCTCTTTTTCCAGGACTTTCAATATCAATGGAAAATTCTTTTTGCTGGTATGATTGTCAACAAATATATCCTGCCCCGGAATAAGCTCTTGAGTCCGAATGTAATACAGGCTGGAAAAGGCATCCTGCACGAAAGTATAGGTGGGAATCGTATCGCCGTCGATAATGGCATAATGATTCTTCTGGTCGAAAATCGTCGTCTTCTCCGTCTTATAATTTCCCTCATGGAGTTTTTTCCAGAATTTATGCGGGAAAATACCGTCAACATCGACAAATGTCCTGACCGTGTCGCGAACCTTATAAAAAAGCGAAACCACGTCATTGCTATGAGCGATAGAAACGATTTCATAACAATCGTGACCGTCGAGTTCAATAATCCCGGGGATCTCCATTACCGCGCCTCCGGCGGGCAGTTTGCCGTATTTAACAGAAAATTCAAGCTTCTCACCCACTCCAAAAGCTCTATTATCCAATCTTCTATACCACCACGATGAATCGGAAGCGATTTCAATATATTCCTCGGTCACGGCTCCATTTTCATGGGCCTTTAGATATTCATGGGGCGATTTTTGATCGGAAGCCGGATTTTGCCGCGGTAACCGTATATCCGTACTGTCAATCCCCTCCCGGTCCTCGGAACAGATCTCCTGATAAGGAATCGCGACGGCGGCAAAAAAGGAGATGATGATCATTGCGCGACTTATTCTGGACATCCAGGTCAATCTCCGGAGGAATTCGAAATGTCAATTATATCCCGCTCGATACGCCTTAAGATTTCATCCAGCTCCAGATAGGTCTGATTATATAAATCCAGAGGACCCCCTATAGGATCACGTATTCCCTCCTGGGACGGAGAAAATGGTGTTGGAAATCCCTTTATCAAATAAGTCCGGTTTTTGGCTTTGGGTGACAATTTTAAAATGTAATTGACATGCTCGGGCGACATTGCCAGAATCAGATCCGCCGATTCGATAATCCTGCTGTTCATCGGCCGCGATCTGTGCCCGCTTATATCGACATCCCAAACTTTTGCGGCCAGAACCGCGTTTTCGCTGGCGGGGAAATTGTCAAGTCCGGCGGTGCCCGCGGAGGACACCTCGATATGCTCTATCCCTTTGGATTTCAACAAGTTCTTCAATATTCCCTCCGCCAGGGGGGAGCGGCAGGTATTTCCTGTACAGACGAAAAGTATGTGAAACCTGTTCTTGTTCAAGCTACTCCTCTCGTGACTTCAAAAATTTCCTCGGATGATATGGCGCCCTCCCTGATTATCCTTACATCCCCGGCTTCAATCTTTACCACCGTTGACGGAAGTCCCACCCCTTTTATGGGGAGATCCAGGACATAATCAACCCTGTTAACGATTCTGGAATCCACATCCTCAATCCTGGCGGGCGGCAGGACTCCATGAAAATTGGCGCTTGTAGCCGCAATCGGCATACCGGTCATCTTAATTATTTTACGCATGAGATCGCTGTCCGGCATTCTCAAGCCCAATGTATTTCCCTCTCCGCAACAGGCATAATTATCTTCCGACGACAGCACGATAGTCAATCCTCCGGGCCACATTTTTTCTATTAACTTATTGAATACCCGGCTCTTGCGTATCTTCAAATCATGGAGATCATCCAACGAAGATATCAAGACGGCGAGGGGATTTTCAATTTTTATCCCTTTTATTTCTCTTATCCTGGAGATATTCTCTTCGGAATCAAACCTGCATCCCAACCCCACAACCGTATCGGTGGGAAAAAGGATAACTGCACCCTCTTCGAAGAGAGAGGCTGCTTTTTTAGGGTCGGTTAATCCGTCTTTTTTTTTCTTTCCAGGCATAATCAATATCTTATCCTGACCAGCCAGGCGTTGTTGAAACCCATCTGCTTTACCTTTTCCAGAAGAGTTTCGCCTTCCAATAATGTGTAGGTTTCGCCAACCCTGACTTTATAATAGGGGGCTTTATAATCGATTATCACGATCTCATCGAATAAAGACTCCACTTCCAGCTTGAAATTTTCCGCTTCCTCGCTGGATTTTGACGCAAAAAGCCGGACCGAAAAAGCCTCGGTAATTTCTTCATCTTCAACCGCATACTCCGGGAAGGGTATCATGTCGCTTTCCTCCCTGACGGTATCGTCCGCCGCGGAAACATCGGCCGTAATGACGGAATCGTCCCCGTGAAAACCCATGAGGTTGTAACGGGTTTCCTTGGCCGTGCGCCGGTCCTCTATATCATCGGGCGAACCGGGAGACCTGTACCTGTTGCACGAGTAAAGAGCACCGCAAACCACCGCCATAAACAGGATTATTTTAAAGATATTTTTCATACTTCTTATCTTTCCCCAGGGTCGCCAACAGGCTCTTGATATCCGCCACCCTGGTTTTATGCGCGACCATGACAATCTCGCCCGTCCTGACAATGACAAGATCGGACGCTCCGAGACAGGCTATAACTCCGTCGGCGTCATTCACCACAATATTTTCATAGCTGTCTTCCACAACCACGTCCCCCCGGGCAACGTTACAAGACCTGTCACGTTCGTGAATTCTGTCCATGGCAAGCCAGGAACCGACGTCATCCCATTTAATATCGCCTTTTATAGTCAGCACATTTACGGCTTTTTCCATTACCGCAAAATCTATCGAGATATTAGCGCATTTTTTATAGAGATCGACTCTTGCCCGCTCTTCTTCGGAGTTCTCCATTGATTTGGAATATTCTTTCAGGCATTCATAGATATCGGGAGCATGTTTTTCGATCGCTTTCAAAATCGCCTCGGCCCGCCATATAAACATGCCGGAATTCCAGAGATGATTTCGATCCAGATAGTATTCCTGGGCTTTGGTCGGGATCGGTTTTTCCTTGAACTGTTTTATGCGGTAAAATGTAATCCCTTCCCTCAAAGCATGCTCCTCGTCGAGCTCTATATACCCGTAGGCCGTCTCCGCGCGCGAGGGCACCACCCCGATGGTAATAAGAAAATCACCTTCTTCAGCCACCTCGGAACCAGTCCTCAGAATCGAGATCAACCTCTCGCGGGGATGGATCAAATGATCGGATGACAATACCACCATCACGCCATCAGGATCCTTTGTTTTTATATGCATTGCAGCCAGGCCGATGGCGATACAGGTGTTTTTCCCCTCGGGCTCCAATAGCAGGTTTTCTTCTTTCAACGACGGTACCGCCTTGAGAATTTTATCCTTGAGGTAAGCCCCCGTAACGACTATCACCCTGTCCCTTGGGACGAATCCCTCAAACCTGTCAATCGTCTCCTCGATCATGGTCTTGGATGACGTAAGTTTTAAAAGTTGCTTGGGGTTCTCATATCTGGATAAAGGCCAGAACCTTTCGCCTCGTCCCCCGGCAAGAATTACTCCATAAATCATCTCAGTTATTATTCTCCCTATTATTAATTAACTCAGGTTTCTGCGTAAACAGGAATCTCTTTATCTTTTTCGTCGAGGTCTTTTCGAACTCCTCCTCGCGCAACTGAACATATTTTACTCTCTTATAGTCGGCCAGGTGAGAACATCTTTCAGAGACCTCCTTTTTTATTGTCGTTTCGATTTCCTTCGAGGTAAAAGATTTTTCCAATTCCTCGGCCAGAACATCGAAATATTCGTAATCGGGAACAATTATGGCCTGAATTTCCTCCCCGCGCTGATCCTTCGCGGCAAAACCGAGAACCAGCGATTCCAGGATATACGGCGATTTATTAAGCTCAAATTCTATTTCTTCAGGATATACATTTTTCCCGGCCGGAGTTACTATGACATTTTTCAATCTGCCGGCTATATGATAATAACCTTCACCATCGACCCAGCCGATATCGCCGGTATAAAGCCAACCGTCTTCCAACACCTCATCGGTCGCGATTTTATTGTTGTAGTATCCTTTCATTATCATCGGGCCCCTCGCCAGGATCTCGCCGATACCCCTGCTGTCGGGATTAATTATTTTCATATCGGCGCCCGGAATCGGAAGGCCGATAGAATCGTCCTTTCTTTTATCAATCGGATTAAATGTCAGAACCGGCGAGGACTCGGTTAGTCCATAACCCTGCACAAAAGCAAATCCGAGTATATTAAATACCTTGGCCACTTCAGGGGGCATCGGCGCCCCGCCGGCGACCATCAGCCGTAAACTGGATAGGCCCGCCTTTTCCCGCAGGCCTTTAAATATCTTTTTGCCGGCCTCAATCCTTAGAAGGTTGTTCAACGCGCTGCTCAGTCCGTAAGTCGTTTTAAAAATCGCGCGAGTAAGAGGCGGCTTTTTTGAAATCGCCCTCATCAAGCCGTCGTGCATTTTCTCGAATAAAAGCGGTACGCCGAGTATTATGGTGGCGTTGTTGTTTCTAATATCCTCGACAATTAATTTCGATGCCAGCCCGCGGGCGTAGGTAATACAAGCGCCCCCCGAAAGGGGCGTAAGAAATCCGCAGGTACATTCAAAGGTATGATGAATGGGCAAAACCGAGATAAAATTGTCGTTTTCCTCAATATCTATCATCTGCAATACACCGTCTATATCGGAAACGATATTTTCATGGGTAAGCATCACCCCCTTGGATTGCCCGGTGGTGCCCGATGTAAATATTATAGCGGCAAGATCATCCACTTTCGGTTTTACAGGCTCCCCCTGGTATTGCGAACCCTTCGCCTCGAGATCGTCGAAGTAAATCGCCGGTGAACCTGACGGCGGCCGGTCCATGCAAATTATGAACTCGAGATCGGGAATGTCGTCAAAAACCTGCTCAATCTCAGGAAGGAAATTTTGGGACAAGAATAAAAAGCGGCTTTTTGATTCTCTCAAAATATGGCTCCAGCCCGATATTTTTAATAGCGCGTCCAGAGGAACATTAATCCCTCCGGCCGCCAGGGTGGCCAGATATGACGCCCCCCACTCCGGGCGGTTTTCCGAAAGCAGCGCCACCTTATCACCCGATTTTAATCCCAGGGACAAAAGCCCGCGTGCTATATCAAACGCCGTACCGGCGAATTCCATATAACTTATATCGATGAAACGGTCTCCCTTGAAGGTCTTCATGCAGGCCTTTTGACCGTATAAGTCCCTGCTTTGCTTTAAGATATCGACAAGGGTCCTGTTTCTAAATTGTGCTCCGGGCATAACGCTCCCTTTCTCAAATTTGGCTATTGAATATAAGAGCTTGGGATTATATCCGCAAGTTTGAATATGATATAATATTACCCGAATTTATATTTGGCGCGGCTCTCGATTACTTAATCCAAAGAAAAAGCCCCGGTGATCTCCCGGGGCTTTAAGTCCTTATTTTTTGGAGTTATTCATTAAAAGCCTGAATCGGCGGTTCGATAATCGTCGGGGTCACAAAAATTACCAGGTCTCTGGTGATGACCTCTTTCTTCTCGTATCCGAAAAGGAAGCCTATGACGGGTATATCCTTCAATATGGGCAGGCCTGTTTTTATAGTCTTATTTTCCTGGTTGGTCAGGCCGCCGATCACGGCCGTCTCCCCGTTTTCGACAACCACGTTCGTTTCGGCATGCTGAGTATTGATAACCACGCCGTTGGGATCGAACTGATACGAACTGCGTTCCGGCGAAAGATGCAAAAGAATCCTGCTCTCCGAGGTAACATGCGGGGTAACCCGCAGTTTCGTTCCGACATCATAGAATGTAATGATCGTATTGCCCGAGGGGTCGAACTGCTTTATCGGAATCTTTTGTCCCATCTGGATGTAAGCTTCGACATTATCCAGAGTCGTGACCTCGGGGTGTGCGATTATCTTGCCTTTGTTCGAGGACTCGATGGTCGATAGAATGCCGTTTATGGTATAATCCTCAACCAGTCTCGCGAACGAAAACTGACCCAGTTTGTCGGTCAGGACATTCTTGGTTCCCTGTACCAGCACCTCCTCGGAGGCGAAATTCTGGCGATCCGGGTTGCTGCCAAACAGCGGGTCGATTTCGTTATCCGGATCCACTTCCTGGACGGGAGTATCGAGTCCATAGGCGTTGACCACCCGCCAGTCGACGCCGATCTCCCTTAAAAATCCGCTTTCGACTTCAAGCAACTGAGCCGATATTTTTATCTGCTTGGTTTCCTTGTCGAGAACGCCGATCAATTCATCGACTCTCTCAAGATTTTCCGGCAGATCTCTGATAATGAGGGAATTGGTTCTCTGGTCGTGGTCCACGGTTCCTCTTCCCGACAACAGGCCCTGCACCGCCTTTTTCAACTCCCCGGCTACATTATATTTTACCGAGACAATATGGGTGCTGAGCGGAACCATGCTATCCCGTTCCATGAGATGTTTTTCCTCGGCGGCTTTCTCGGCGTAATAGTCATCTGCTTTTACGACGCGAATATAGTTTTCAGATTTCACGCCGACCAGCACATAAGTCTCGAGTATAATATCAAGAGCTTCTTTCCAGGTTACATTCGACAGCCGAATGGTCACCTCACCCTCCACGGAGGGAGACGCTACTATATTCACGCCGCTGTAGGAAGAAAGATACATCAATACCGATTTTATATCCGCGTTGGTTAGCGATAAGTTTTTTATGACCTTGGGCGCGCTTCTATCTGTTTCCAGCTTCATTTCTTCCTGACTTTGCAGAGCGCCGATATTTAAAAACCAGATACAGCCCAATGCAGCCACAAGCGCTATCCAGAATGATATCCTTCTCATATCTGTATCTCCTTTATTTTATCTCTGTAATATCAAGTTCCAGAGCGACTGTCCTTGTCCAACCATATTCTGTTATTTGGAAAATGGCTTTATTATCTGTAACGCTAACCAGATGTCCATTCTTAACCCTGTCTTTCGATGTCATAATATATCCGTTTCCTTCAGCGTCCTCCAGAAGCGCCCTGTATCCGTCCTCATCAGTAAGTATTCCGACCAGAGCCAGATTCTCAAGCGCTGGCAAACCCTTGCCTAATTGACCGCCCGGACCCCCGATAAGCGGTTCAAAGGGATCGCGAAAATTGGATGTTTTATAATTCACCAATTTACGTTTGGGATAAGATTCAATTTCTACTCCGGACGCTTTTTTCTTCACCTGAGGCTTTTCTTTCGCTGCCGGTTTTGACGCCACCCTGGAGGTTTTTGGTACGACTCCTCTAACGCTCCAATCTGCGAAATCGGTTTCCTCTTTCAAGGCCGGTAGCTTCAGGACTATATCGCTTCCGTTCTGAAAACTTCTGAAATCAATTGGCCGGCCTACATCAAGCACCACCCGGGTTACCGGCTCCGGATCGGCACTGAACTGGCTTGTTCTTATGGCTTCAATCGACTTTAGCGGAAGCTGCATAAACTTTTTATTAGTCCAGGCGTTTACAACACCCGTTAAATCCAGGACGACTCTTTCCGGTTTTGTGCTGGTCAGGAAAGCATGATACTTGCAGGGCTGGCTTGTCGTGATAATAACGGCTATCGAATCACCGGTTCTCTGAACCTTAATATCTCTTAAATGGTTCACCGCCCGCGCCGCGTTTGCCGCGAAAACGGCAAATCCCAGGCACAGCGCCATAAAGATTATAAAAATCCTGTGTCTGCTCATGATCCCTGCCCCTGTTTTACATTATAGGTTGACACTTTAAAGGTAGCCGTTACCGGTTTTTCGTCCCTGAGGCTTTCAGATTGAATCATGGCCAATTTTTGGGCCGGGGATTTTAATGAAATATCATTGAGATTTACGATAAACGGGAAATTGGCTACTTTGGCCATGAATTTACCCAGACCATGATAAGTAGCTTCCACCTCAACGGAATAATTATTGGTTTCGTAAAATTCGGAGGGCGTGGTGCCTAAAGGCGTGATATCCGTAACTATCGAATTGGTCAGTTGGGCGGCCGCGTGAAGCTGATTGAGAAACGATTCGTCCTCTTTGCTTTCCGGAAGCAAAATCTCCACCTTCTTATATTGGATCTGCTTTTCATTGTATTCTTTCTGCAGATCAGAAAGGCCGGCTGCCGTTTCCTGTACATCATGCAGCTTTTTAAGAAGAGAGCCCTTCTGGATTTCCATCTGCGATACTTTATCCTGGTAAGGCGAATAAATTTTCGCAAACCAAGCATAATAAAGCCCGAGAAATATCACGGTAATTATTAAAGTAATTTGAGTTTTGGGGTCTCTCAAATTCATGATTCCCCTCCCACATGAATTTTAAACCGGACAAGCCGGCAAGGTTCAAAACCGCCTAAAACTGTGTTCCTGCAGCTGGAGCAGATTGCGCCGTTTCCATCGTGGCGGCGGGAAGCTCCGGCATCGCAAAATTACACGTTATCTTAAATGAATAGGCCTTGGCCTTTTCAGTCTCCTCGAGTTTAATCGATGTTAGTTCTAAATCGTGAAACATATCCGATTTTTTCAATCTTATCAGAAAAGTGGCGAACGCGTTAAGCGAAAAAGAATATCCCTCGATAGTAGATTTGACTGCGATGGGCGGCGCCCCCGGAGTTGCGGGACGAGCGCCGGCCGACGGATTTTGTTCAACAGAGGTAAGCCAGACGTAATCCGGAACCCTGCGAACCAGATCCTCAAGAAGTTTCACCCAGTAATTTCTATTCTGGTCGAGAATCTGAATCGCCGACATCCTCGCCAGAATTTGGGTCTTTTTAAGCGAGATATCTTCAATTTTCTGGATCTCAGCCGAGTACTTAGCAGTCTCAGTTTGAGCCTGTAAAATGTCTCTTTCCAGACTGTCTAGCGTGCCCGCCTGAAAAACGAAACTATAAACAGCTAACAAACCGGCGATAACCAGGCCGCCGACTATTATGAAGACCATATTTTTATCGACGGATATCGCGAAGCGCTTGTATTGTAATTCCTTCGGCAGTAAATTAATTTCTATCATTACACCCTCCGGGCCGCCAGTCCCATGGGCACCGCCAGAAGCGGCGCTACCTTTTCGGGTTGATTTTCAAAAAACAGATCTGGATCATATTCTATATTTCTCAAAGGATTGAAAATTTCAACCGGTATGGCGAGTTTATTTTGCATAAGCTCCGGCAAATATGGCACCAGGGCGCCTCCGCCCGAAAGCACAATCCAGTCAAGCAGTTCAGAGCCCGATGAGCTCTTAAAGTAGGAAATCGCGACCTCGATTCCGGCCATCAACTCCTCGAATGTGGTTGCCACGGTCGCCTTAAACATATCCTGGTCGATGGAACTGTCCATCTCCCCTTTTATTGCCTTGGCTGTCAATTCCTGGTTCAGACGGAACTCCCGGCTAACCGCTTCCGAGATCAACCGTATACCGTTGGAGACATCTCTGGTAGAATGATATAGGCCGTCTTTCAGAAATATGACATTGGTATTTTCGAATCCTATGTTAATCAAGGCCGTCACCTTCGACGGATCGATATCATAGTTTATTTCGTAGGCGTTTAAAACCGCGAACGCGTCGGTATCCACCAGGACCGGCTTCAGACCAGCGTCGAAAACGAGATCCAGAATATTTTTCAAAAACTCGTTTCTGGCGGCGACCAGAAGTACCTCCATCTTTCCGGCTTCATCATCATACTTGATGATGTGATAATCCATGGTGACGTCTTCGACATCAAATGGACTTCTCTGCTCGGCCTCAAACAGTATAGCCTGTTCGGCCTCTGCTCCGGTCTTCTTATCCATGACGAATTTGTCGGTGATAACTCCGTGACCCGCAATAGAAATAACTACGTCTTTAATCTTGGGATCGGTCTGGTCTACGAGGTTCTGGATATCAAAAATAACAGCGTCACGATCTTTGATCTCGTCCGTCGTTATCGCTCCGAAGGGAAGTTCTTTTATGCCCATAGCCTTTAACAAATAGCCCCCGGGTTTGGCCTGGAGTTTTAAAAGCTTAACGGAACTCGAACCGATATCCAATCCAACAGCTAATTTAGATTTTTTTAATGCGCTCATTCCGGGATCCCCCAAAGTTATTGGACCATTTGAGTCTGCAAACTCCTGCGTTACTATTTATCGGCTTCAGTCGCCGATGTCAACAAAAATTTACGAGCACAACTTAATTATCGACCTAAATTGAATAAAATTAACAGAATAATGATAAAAAAAGATAATGTTTTTCTTGAGGTACGATGCAGGCTATTGCAGCTTGGACCTGCCGGTGGACGCTAATATGGATACGGTGTACAGTGCTCCGCCGCCCGTGAGATCGAAAGTATAGTTGCCTGATTGGGATGCCCTGCCGGTGGATATGAATACCACCGCGTCACCGGTAAACGACGAATTTGCCGCCAAATCGGTAGAAAAAGTCACGGGACCGGCAACCAGAGAATCGCTGCCATCATAACTCATTAACGTGGGATTGGATATATCTTTAAAAAGCAGATACTGCCTGTTGCCCGTATCCAGGTAAACTCCGTATTGCGCACCGTCGGAGATGGCTTTACTTCGGGCCAATCTTACCATATTAAGGATATTCCTGGCTTCGGTTCTGGCTTTAAGCCTGGGAGCGGCAGCGAAAAAGGTCGGCGCCGCCATCGCCGCAACGATTCCTATAATAACGACGATAATCATCATTTCAAGCATGGTAAACCCGCCCGCCGAACGGCGACATCCGAATCTATGTCTTAGAATCTTCATCATCTTTCATCCTATCCTTTTACCGTTAATTCCCGATCTTTATCCTTATCGGAAAAATTAGATCATTATTGATACCTCGTAAATAATACCTTAAAGCAGGTTGCTCATCTCCACCACCGTCGAATAACTTTTCGAATGGGTTTCGATCTTGTCCTGGTCATTTTCCTTCATTGAAATGGTTGACAGAGTTATGGTTATTCTGTTATCACCCATAGCGGTGGCCTTAAGCGAATTTACATTTTCGGCCATAATTTTATCGGTATTCTCGATCTTTTTTACCAGGTTTTTGTCTTTATCCACATAAAACTCGAAACAAACATCGTTATGCCAGATTATCAGCTTATCGCTTTCTTTGCTTTTAACGATTTTCAGAGGTTTTTTCCCTTTTTCGAGATTATAGCCCGCCAACCCGAGATGATATTTAATATCCTCGAGCGCAATTTTTACTGAGTTTTCAACTGTCCCTTCTCGGTAGCCCTCATAACTTGATTCTATTCTGCTTATCTGGAGGTTCCAGAAGGCGGTAGACAAGACCGAAATCATTATCACCACTATCAGAAGCTGAATCAGGGAAAATCCTTTTTGGTTCGTCTTTCTCATTATTCCTCCGGCAGTAAGCCTCCTTCCATATGTGCAACAGCCGTGCCTTGTCGGCGGTTTTCCAATAACCGCTTAATTAGCAATGGCTTAGGGTTTCAATGGATATGGGGGATCGACAATATTCTCGCGGAAAAAATTGATTTGATTCGAAAAACATGGGGAGATTCCCATAGTGAATTCCATTTGCGGCAGGTGCGAACTGCCACCATAAAAATCATGGAGAAAAGTGGATCCGGATATTGACACCGGGATAATAGGACTGTATTTTATGTCCATCTTGAATGCTCCTTTGTTCCCCCTGGAGAGTGTTTAAGACGGGAGCGGCTGACAATGACTTGCATCGTTGTTTGTGACTTCATTATCATAATATTGAGAAAACGCGGATTTACTTCAGGAGGCTTGATTCATGCGTTATGCGATCGCATCACTTTGCTTAATCATCAGTTCCTCAATTTGCTTCGCCCAGGTGCCGCCGACACTATGGACAAAACATTATGGCGGGATTTATTATGATGACGCCCGATCCATTGAGGAAACATCGGATGGGGGATTCATCATCGGGGGATACACGGACTCATCAGGAACCCAAACGCAATATGATTTTTACCTGGTGAGAACAGATTCCAACGGCGATACCATCTGGACCAGAACTTACGGGGGGACCGGCTCTTATTTTTGCATGTCGGTCAAACAGACCCCGGACAGCGGTTTTATTGCCGCGGGCTGGTTTGCCACCGGCCCTCCCGATTGGATTATTGACGGTGTACTGATAAAAACGGATCAAAACGGTAACCCTATCTGGACAAGATCATACGGGGATTCATTATCGGATCAGTTTGAATCAGTTGATTGTACCGCTGACGGCGGGTATATTGCCGTTGGATACTCGAATTCCTACGGTGCGGATACCATTCATACCGATTCTGATGTATGGGCTGTTAAGACAGATAACATCGGAAATCCCATCTGGTCGACAGTTTACGGTGGAGTCGATGATGATGAAGGATACTCGGTTCAACAGACCTCCGATGGAGGATACATAATATCAGGATTTACGGAATCATTCGGCGCCGGTGAAAGCGACATGTACCTTATAAAAACAGGTTCGAGCGGAGGTGTTACCTGGACTGAGACATATGGCGGAACCAATGACGACGTCGGATACTCTGTTCAACAAACTGCCGACAACGGGTATGTTATCGGAGGTTATACATTTAAAAACGATGGGGGAACCTGGTACCGTCACGCTTATCTTGTCAAAACCGACATAAACGGCGATACTCTCTGGACAAACGCCTGGAGACGTGCAAGCGGCGGCAGCAGCGGTTATAACGATTGCCGGTCGGTGAAACAAACGTCCGACGGCGGATATATAGTAGGCGGTAATGACGATAGAGGCTCCGGCAGTCTGTATCTCGCAAAAACCGATAGTACCGGAGATACTCTATGGACAGCCATTTACGGTCACCTTACTTATTCCGACTGGGGTACTTCGGTAACACAAACATTAGACGGCGGTTATGTCATTGCAGGATTTGGAGGCGAATATTCAGGGGGCGATGCCTATGTAGTCAAGGTAGCTTCCGAAACAATGGTGATCCCCACCCTCTCCGAGTGGGGCATGCTGATACTGGGATTACTGCTTCTGGCTGTTGGGACGGTGGCGGTGGTGAGGCGCCGAAAAGCAGTTGTTAAAGCATAATCTTCCCTCAGGATGTCGCCTCGCTCCATCCTGAGGGATAATGCGTTTATCGAATATACAATATCTTCTTAGTCTGCGAAATATCCCCGGCTCTCAAAAGCACAAAATAGGCGCCGGAACTGAGGGTTTTGTTATAATCTCCCCTGCCGTCCCAGGTTAATACATAATAGCCCGGTTCATAATTTTCGTTTACAAGGGTTTTAATTTTTCGACCCAGAAGATCGTAAATATCAACCGACAATTCCTGTGATGCCCCCTCAACCGAAAATGATATATTCACCGAGCCGTTAAAGGGATTGGGATAGGGTGAAAAAAGTTCAACGCTATTCGGCAATATCGGCCGGTCTCCCTCATCGATCGAGGTTAATTCGGTAGCTTCTTTCAAAACCCAATTATCGGGATCGAGCGCCAGGCTGTCCGGCTCGGTGGGTACATTGAAATCGTAGGAATGATACTCGAACTGATTTTCCACCTCAAAATCGTATTCGTTAACCCCGGAATATATCCGGATAGTTAGGGGCATCCTGAACGGGGGCGCGGCGGTCTGCACCTGGTGCACGTCGAGGTTTACGTTATATGGCCCGTTGCCGGTATAACTCCACGAGTATTGATATATGGGATGGGCTTGATCGAAGACCCACTGATCGAAAAACCAGTCGAGTTCCTCACCCGAGGTCGTCTCCATGACGTCTATTAAATCCCAGGTGTCGGCGTTGCCGTAACCGAATTGCGCGGCGTAATTATACAAACCGTTATAGAAATCGGTATCGCCGATCAGGCCTCTCAACATGTGGAGCACCCATGCCCCCTTGAAATATACTCTTACCGTGAAAATATATGTCGGATCGTAAATCGGCTCATGCCCGTAGGTGTTGCCATGTTCGATATAAAGATCTTTCCAATGAAGCATTTTTTCCATGAATTGATCATGGCTGTAAAACTGTTCGACGAAAATTCCGGAGGCGTAGGTGGCGAAACCCTCGTTAAGCCACATATGTCGCCAGTCGGCCAGCGTAACAAAATCGCCCCACCACATATGCGCCAGCTCGTGGGCGATTCCAACCTCGGACTCCCGGTTGCCCTGAATCCAGTTGCGGTTCATGGTGGTCATGGTCTGGTGTTCCATGGCGCCGTAGGGAAACGGCGAGACCGCGCCCTGCCCGTATTTATTGAACGGGTAAGGATAAAAGAGCTGGGAAAAAATCTGTATCATGCTGGGAACATGCTCGAAATCGTATGCGGCCATAACCGAATCTTCTTCGAATACCATATTTAAAATCGGTATGGTATCGCCGCCGGGCATGACATAATAATCCTCCCATAAGGCGTAATCGCTCATGATGATGAAGCTGATAAGGTATGTTGCGATCGGATCGTCGTTCTCCCAATGATATGTCCTGGTCTGGTCATAGGGATTATGGTAAACCGATTCCAAAAAACCGTTGGAACAAACGTAGTAATCCTCGGGAACGGTAATAAGCATTTCGGAAGTCGCCTTATCCCAGGGTTCGTCAAAACATGGAAACCACCAGCGCGCATCCTGGGGCTCGGCAAACGTGTATCCATTACGGGGATAAAAGTAATATCCCCTGTTGGTGGTGTTGTCGTGATAATAGATAGTCATAATCAGGGTATCGAAAGCATAGTGATAATCATCGAGATCGACTATAATCGAGGAATCGGCCTGAGTGAAGGTCGTGGGATATCCGTCCAGGACAACCGATTCGGCGGTCATATGCACCATGTGCAGGCTTACCTCGTCAATGCTGTCATCAATCACTTCGAAGGTCATAGTCATGGAGCCCTCATAGTAGCTATTCTGCATAGGGATAAAAAGATTCAACTGGTAATGCAGAACATCGTACGAATGCGATGAATCCGAAAGTATTACCGGGACATTCGAATGATCGGATATTTTTAGAAACTCCGGCTTCTCCACAGTACGCCAGGGCGAAACCTGTTCGGCGAGTTGATACAATTCGTAGGCCGGCCCGCTGACATATAGCATCAACAGGAAAATCGACACTGTTACAATTTTTCTAATCATACCGACCTCCCGATCATTCGTCTATTACTTAAGCAGGGTCATCTTGGCCTGCTTGACTCCATAATCGGTAACCAGCCTGTAAAAATAGATACCCGATGATACCGAACTGCCGTTTGAGTCTTCTCCGTTCCAGGTTATCAGATGCTGTCCCGCGCCCAACTCGCCGTCAATAATCCTCGCGATCTTTCTTCCCAGAAGATCGTAAATATCCAGCGAGACGGTCGATTTCTGCGGTAAGCCGAAGGATATGCTGGTACGCGGATTGAACGGATTCGGATAATTTTGATCAAGTGTTAATTTATCGGGAAGTTCGGGATTGGAATCCTCTATACCGGTCATCTCTCCAACCCGCCAGCCGATATCGTCGACCATAACGCCGATGGAACCGCCGTCGGGATCGGAGACGAATCTGAAACCGACCCGGTAATTGTGACGGAAGATACTCAACACGGCAGAGATATCATATTCTTCGTAAACAAACGAGCTTCCAGAAAAACCGGTAATTTGTCCGACCGTCGTCCAGCTTGAGCCGCCGTCGTTGGAAATCAGAACGAAACAGGTATCGCCCTCTAAAATCACATTTTTATGGTAAAGCGTAATAAACGCGTTACTGTATGGCGAAAGATCATAGCTGTAATTCATGTAGGCGAGATCGTCGGCGTTTTCGGGGTAATTCGGCCCGTAAATCAACGAATGGCCACCGTTATGCCCCTGGCTGAACAAAGTCCAGGCGCCCTCGACGCTCCAGTTGTCGATACCGTTCTCCTCAAACGCTTCAAAAACCTCAGCCTGCTCCATCAACAGTTCGAGAGATCCGGTTACGGGATACCTGGCGCTGTTTGGATTCCCGGCGCCGTCCAGAGCAGTGAAATAGTAATGCACCGTATCGCCGGAATTGAGCCGATAGCCCAGATCGAGAGAGCTCAATTCATACTCGCCCTGGTTACCCGTCGGTGACATCATGGCCTCATCCTCGTTGCCATTATTCACGAAATAATGCAGGTATACGCCGTTGGGGTTAATCCCGTTGACATCCCAGGCCGAAATCACGAAGGGGCCGTAGGGTCCGAATA
>CBFCYP010000034.1:0-23377 GCA_965602185.1 uncultured bacterium | reverse complement strand
ATGGGATATGGTTATGGTGGTCCGGCCGGAAAGTATCTGCCGCAGGTTGGTGAGTATTTCCTCCTCGGTACGGGTATCCACAGATGAGAAAGCATCATCCAGTATCAATATTCTAGGGTTTGATGACAGGGCCCTGGCCAGCGCGGTTCGCTGTTTCTGGCCGCCGGAGAGGGTGATGCCCCGTTCTCCCAGTATGGTCTCATATTCTTTGGGAAATTCGTCGATTTCACCCGCTATACCCGCGCTCAACGCAAACTGCCTGACCGACTCCATCTCAACATCGGACCGGCCGTAGGCGATATTCTGTTTGATGGTATCCGAGAAAAGAAACGTCTCCTGCATTACGGGAACGATTTGTGAGCGGAGACATTTCAGGTCGTAATCGTTTATATCGATATCGTCTATAAAAATCATGCCGCGTTCCACGGGATAGGCCCGCTGGAGGATAGAGACGAGGGTGGTCTTGCCGCTTCCGGTATCGCCTATTAACGCAACCCTCGTACCCGGTTCTATTATAATATTTATATCATTTAAGACGATGCCCCTTCCGTATCCGAATCGTAAATTCCTGAATTCTATTTTCCCCTCGATCTCTCTACTTATCGCTTCGGCGGTATTTGTTACTACCGGCTTTTCCTCGAGGATCTGATTGATCCGACCCAGCGACGCTTTTCCTCGCTGGTATAATCCCACAACCCAGCCCAGGGCCGCCATGGGCCATATAAGAAGCAGAAGATAGGCCGAGAAGGCGACAAAATCTCCGAGGTTTATGGTCTCCTCGATGACGGCCTTGCCCCCGAACCAGAGCACCATGATTAGCGCCACGCCGCTGAACAGAACAATGGCGGGAAAAAAGAAACCCCATACTCGAACCATGGACATATTCTTCCGGACATATTCCAGGCTGAGCGAGCCGAAATCCTCGATTTCGGAGTCTTCCCGGACATAAGCTTTTACAACCCGTATGCCCGAAAAGCTTTCCTGGGCGCGGGCGGTCATATCGCTGTATTGTTTCTGGATTTTCGCGTACCTCTTGTTGACCTCTCGTCCGAGAAAAAAGACCAGGACCGTAATAACCGGCATCGGAATCAAGGCCAGGAGAGTCAGATTCAGGCTAATCTTTACCATCAATGATATGGCCAGAACCAGCGCTATGGCCGTGGAGCAGAAATACATTATCCCGGGCCCGATCATGGCGCGTACCGAATCCATATCGTTGGATGCCCGCGCCATGATATCGCCGGTGGGGGTTTTGTCGTAATACTGCCGATCCAGGGTAAGAATATGGTCGAAAAAATCATTGCGGAAATCGTATTCGACTTTGCGGGAGGCTACGATCATGGTCTGTCTCATCATAAACCTGAACGCCGCGGAGATCAGGATAACGAGAATTATAGCGCCGGCATATATGGACAGCCTCGACATCGTAACATCTTTTTCAAGGTCATTAATCGCTAACCTTAGAATCCATGGCCCCGCGAGCATGAATATATTCGTAAACGCCACCGCGAAAATGCCAGCGATCCATAGTTTCTTATATCGCAGAAGGTAGGGCTTTAAAACGCCCAGAGTGGATTCGTTTTTATTGCTCATGTATGACTATAAAAATCGGCGCCGGATGAAAGTCAAGCATGAAGTTCGGACAACCGGACGCTCAGATCTATTATGAGTTCAATCTCTCTGCGTGATGAAAACGCCGGCGAGGATTATCAAACCCGAAATGATACTGCCCGACGATAATCTCTCGTTGAAAATATAGTATGCAAGGATGGCGGCCATGACCGGTTGAAGATACATAAAGACGGCGACCCTCGACGGCGAAAAATGCTTTATCCCCCAGTACCAGAGGGTATAGGCGATCACTGACGTCAGGATAGCTGTATAGGCGACACCGGACCATCCGACGATACCGACATCGGAATAATCAAAACAGGCGGCGTGATAGATACCAAGAGGGGAATATATCAACGCTCCTATTATTGACGCCCAGGCGGTAACCGTAAAGGCTCCCCTTTTTCTAACCAGAGGCCTTCCCAGAACCGAGTATGCCGCCCAGGCCCAGACAGCGATCATGACCAGAAAATTGCCCAAAAAATAGTCCCATTTAAGGGCGATACCCTTTTCCGCAAAAAAAGCGATAACCCCGGCCAGGGCCACCGCGATGCCTACGGTCTTTCCATGTGACGCTTTTTCTTCTTTCCGCAGAATCGACAATAGATAAATCCATACGGGCGTGGAAGCGTAAAGCAGGGCGGCGTGGGTGGGAAGAGTGTATGAGATGCCTATCAGGAAAAAAGTCTGGTTGACCGGATATATTAAAAATGACAGCAGAAGCAGCAGCGGTAATTCTTTCTTCTCGAACGGGAAAAAGCTCTTTCTGACGGCGATAATGGCGATAAACACCGCCGAGGCCAGCAAAAACCTGTAAAACGCGAAAACCAAAGGAGCGATTTCGGCAACCGCTCCTTTGGCTACAAGATAGGTTCCGGCGGAAAACAGGGTATGTATAGCGAGGGCCGCGTATACGAACGTGTAAGTCTTATCGGTACCCGCTACTCTACGGTGCAGGTCATCTCTCCCAGTTTCTCGGAGCCGGCCATTATAACCACCATCCACTCCCCCGTCCATTCGGGCAGGATGGTTTTGGAGCTCCAGACCCGGTTACGGGGGTAATTGGCGGGCAGCATCACACGCGCCATCTCCTCGCCCTTGTAATACCACACATGCTCGATCGAGGCTTCGTCCCCATCGTTCAAAACGTTGGACCAGAAAAATATCTGGCCGACATCCGAACTGAACGTCGTGTCTTTGGATACCGGCTCCCTCTCCTCTACACCTGCGCAAAACGTCATTTCCTTCACGGAAAGAGCCATTTTAATTTCAGAAGGTTCCTCGGCTTCTTTCGCTTCCAGAGCAGTTTTCGGTTCGGTCGCTTGTTCAGGTTCTTCGGCTTCTTTGGCAATTTCCGGTTCCGCCGCCTGTTCAGTTTCCGCCGCTTCTTTGGTCATTTCCGGTTCGGGCATTTGCTCCGCGGTATCAACCTCGGCCGGTTCCGGCGCCTGGGCGTATACAGGCAAAAACAAAAACCCGAGGATGATCGCCGTTAACAAACTTACTCTCATAATCCCTCCTTAATTTATAGTGAGCCCTTTTTCAAGTTTAGCGGTCTTAGATTCATAACGGATGTCCAGGCGATATCGCTCTGTTTCAGAAGATATAAAACGCTGTCTGCCACATCATCCGGCCGCAGTATTCCCGGTTTGGAGGATATCTTATCCTCCGGTTTTGCGCCGCCGAAGTGGGTGGCCGTGGAGCCGGGCAGGACGATCGATACTTTGATATTATGCTCCCGCAATTCCAATCCGAGAGATTCCGAAAATCCCAGAAGACCGTATTTTGAGGCGCAGTAACCCGCGAAACCGGCGATAGGAGTTTGCGAAGCGCCCGACCCGATATTTATAATATACCCGGATTGCTTTTTAATCATTTCCCGCACGGCCAGCCGAGACAGCATAAAAGCCGCTTTCAGATTCACCGAATACATTTTCTCCCAATCGGAGATTTCCATCTCCGCGACGTTCCCTTTTATACCAATTCCGGCGTTGTTTATCAATATATTAATGTCTCCCAAAAACTTTACAGCCTCCGCGAACAGTTCGTTCACCTCGTTTTCGGAGGCGAGATCCGCGGTTTTATATCCCGCTTTGACGTCGGATGCCGATAATTCCTTTTTCAGATTCTCGAGGAGATTACCGTCGCGGGCCGTTAAAAAAAGATCCACGCCCTCCAGGGCGAGCGATTTTGCGATGGCGCGGCCGATCCCTTTTGACGCTCCGGTAATAAGCGCTTTCTTGCCCTTTAATTTCATATCAATCCTTCAGCCTGACGAATTCTATTCCCTTCGATGTCAGCTTTCCCAGACGATTTACCGGAAGTTTAACCTTCACTTTTAAAATCCCGTCATCGGTTTCCGAATCGATCAATTGTCCCAATGAGCTCAGGAGGTTAATCTTATCACTGTCGTGGGGAGGTATATTGGCCATAACCGTTACCCGGGATTTATCCAGGTAGAATTCCAGACTTTCCACCAACCTTGCCATCCCTTCTCCGGTAACGGCCGAGGCGAATCTCGAACCCGGATACTGCCCCAGAAGCGATCGGAAAAGATCGGGATCGTTGAGCTTGTCGATCTTGTTGAAGATATGCAATACCGGGATTCCGCCGCATTCGATCTCTCTTAAGACGCCGTTGACGGTGGCGATTCTATCATCAAAATCGGATTCGGATATATCAATAACATGTATCAGAAGATCGGCGCCTGAGACTTCATAGAGGGTGGATTTAAACGAGGCCACCAGGGAAACCGGCAATTTCCTGATAAAACCGACGGTATCGGAGATGAGCAGTTCGTTTTTGCCGGAAAGCTTAAGCCGCCTGGTTGTGGAATCGAGGGTGGCAAAAAGATAATTGGCCGCCGTAATATTTTCGCCGGTAAGGAAATTGAATATGCTGGACTTACCCGTATTGGTATAACCCACCAGGCATACCTTGAAAAGCCCTTTGCGCATCTTTCCCTGGATCAGCCTCTCGCTTTCGATCCGTTTGAGCTTCTTTTTTAATTCGCTGATTCTCAAGCGAATCAGGCGCCTGTCGGTTTCGAGCTGGGTTTCGCCGGGGCCCCTGGTTCCGATAGATCCCTCCTGCCTTTCCAGATGTTTCCAGCCCCTGGAGAGCCGGGGAAGAAGATACTCGAATTGAGCCAGTTCGACCTGCACCCTGGATTCCCTGGTGCGGGCATGCAGGGCGAATATATCCAGAATAATACCGGGACGATCAACTACCTGCAGTTTCAGCTTTTTCTCCAGATTCATCTGCTGGGAGGGAGATAACGATGTATCAAATATAACGAGATTCGCGCCCTTTTCTTTCACGAGCGCCGCGAGCTCCTCTACCTTGCCGCTGCCCATCAGGGTCGAGGGATTGAAACGATCCACCGCCTGCATAAAACGGCCGACCACTTCCGCGCCCGCCGTTCTGCAGAGACTGACGATTTCATCCAGGTAGCTGTCCTGAGCGGTAGCGTAATCCCCTTTCTTTCGAACGCCTACCGCGACGGCGCGCTGCAGCGCCTTTTTCCTGGGGGTACCGTCAAAAAAGGATTTCAAGTTTTGGGTCTCTCCTGTAATGTATCGTAAAGAGCAGGAGCTTTATTTTTGGGGAAATTTTTCGCGGGAATCTCTTTTACTTCGATTTTTTTATAGAACCTTAACGTATCGATTTCAATTATGGAACCGGATTTCACATCCTTCGACGGTTTCGCGGCAAGCCCGTCGACATATACCATGGAAGCGGAGGCCGCTTCCCCGGCGAGGGTGCGGCTTTTAAAAATCCTGGCGGCAGACAAAAACCTGTCCAGCCGCATTACAGCCTCTTTTCTATATAAATCTCCGATGAAATCCTATCGAGCCATTCCTTCAATTGTTTATGCGTTTTATCTCTTCGCGTCATTTCCTCAAGGGTTTTAAAATCCTCTTCGGGATCAAGCAAACCCGCGGCGCGCTTTTCCTCAATACGCAGGATATGGTATCCGAAATCGCTGGCCACGGGCGGTGAAACCTCCCCCGTATCCAGATCCTGCAGGGCAGTTATGAATTCGGGCAACAGATCATTTGCCGCGTACCACCCCAGTTCGCCGCCCTGTGATGCCGAGTTTTCGTCATCGGAATATTCTTTCGCGACTTCTTTGAAATCGGCTCCGCCTTCAATGGCCCGGTAAAGGCTATCGGTAAGTCCCAATTTTTTCTGACGGTCCTCTTCCCCGGGCGCCAGTTTTATAAGTATGTGACTCGCTTTTGCCCGGTCTCCTTTCCTGCCGGTCACCTTGATCACATGGAACCCAAAAACCGTCTCCACCACACCTGAAATTTCACCGGGCTGCAGCGCGAAGGCGGCATCCTCAAATGGGGGCACCATCTCGCCCCGGCTGAACCATCCCAGATCGCCGCCGTTTTCCGAGGACGGATCGTCGGAATAATTTCTCGCCAGGATTTCGAAATTCTCGCCCGAAACCGCCTTATCGCGGATAAGGGCCGCGAAATTGTATAGCGAATCACGGGTCGCCTCACCGGGATTAATACCGATAAGAATATGAGACAACCTGATCCCCGCCGGTTTCTCGGGAAGGGAATCACGATTGGCCTCGAAAAACCTTTTGACTTCTCCCGAAGACACCTTGACCAGAGCCAATCGCTTCTGTATGAGCTTGTCTTTCAATATCTGGTTTTTTACCTCATCATGATACTGCTCTCTGAGTTCGCGGAGGGTCAATCCTTCCGCCCGCAACTGGGCCAGGAAAGCTTCCTCCGTCGGAAATTGAGATTTGATCATCTCTATCTGACGCGTTAAGGCTTCGCCTACCTCCCGATTTGTGACCGTGATTGTCGTATCTCTTTCGGCCTCGACCAGCAGGACCTTATCCTCAATCATCTTATCGAGGAATTCTCTTCTCAGACTATCCAGTTCCAGGGAATCGGAGATAGTTATCCTGCTTTGAATGGCATATACCTGTATCTGGGCGTCCAGCTCCGACAGTAAAATAACCTGGTCGTCAACTACGGCCGCTATTTTATCCAGCGTTTCCGCATATGCTCCTTCAACGGAGAATAAAGTAACAAATAGAATCAAAATAAACTCTTTCATATTATTGTCCGTCCTGTAACACGCGTTTTTCGGGTCCCGGTAACGGGAAGATTTCTATGTCGGATTCGGCTCTCAGCGAATCGACCGTTTTTTGAAAACTCTCGTCATGCCTGTCGGCCAGAAGCTGATTTTCTATCATTTTTTTCGCTTCCAGCGAATCCAGCCGGGTTCCGGCTCTTATCCTTTCGGTCAGCATTATTATATGAAAACCATAGGACGTTCTAACGGGTTTTGAAAAAGTTCCTTCCTTCAATCCTTTCACGGCTTCCGCAAACGGCAATTCAACCTGATCGGCGTAAAAATAACCTATATCGCCCCCGGATTTTGCCGACAGCCTGTCTTTGGAATAATCTCCTGCGAGACTCTCGAAATTGGAGCCTTTTTTCAAACGATTATAGATCGCCATGGCGGTCTCGTAATCCTCCAGCAGAATATGGCTTGCCCTGAACCTGTCCTGCTCCACTTTCAAATGGTCTTTTTGCGTCCGATAAATGGAGTCGATTTCACCGGGCGGCAAAGAGATTTTCGAAGATATCTCCGAATCGATAAGTTTTTTCGCGACGGTCTCCTTTATGCCCCATTTTATCATCGCTTCCACGTCGGGTTCTTTATCCAATCCTCTCTGGACAGCTCTCTGGTACAGCACTTCGGTATTAATCCAGGTTTCCACGGCCTCCCGAAGATTTTCATCGGTAAGGTTTGCTCTAAGATCCGGAGGGATCTGATAGATAATATCCTCATAGGATAAAACTTCGTTATTAACCCTGGCAAGCACGGTCTCATCTTTTTGTTCGGTTTTATCGCAGTAAACAACAGAACCCATAATAAGAATAGCGATTACGACTATTCCGTACTTCATTTAATCTCCTCCTCCGCGCTGCCCTGCGTCTCATCATCGGCGGTTATTCCAAGATCATTTTTTAACAGATCCAGATCAAGAAAATACTCTGCGTTCTTTTTATTTTCATACACCCAGGATCGGACAGCCTGGATCCGTCTGTCTGCCAGAATCGCGCTTCTTATATTGCTCCGGGCCAGGTGGACCGGCCTGCGTTCCCTTGTAAGTCTATGTGTTACCATGAATACCCAGTAGTTGCCATACATTTTGACAGGCCCCCCGATCTCGCCTATATCCATCCCGCGTGCGGCATCATATATCTCGGTGAATCTCTTTTCCGTAAAGAAATTCAGGTCCCCTCCCTCTGACGCCGATTTTTTATCCGTCGAATATTTTTTGGTCATGGCGGCGAAATTCGCGCCCATTTTCAATTTTTCCAATACTCCCAACGCCTCATCCTCGGTCTTAAGGCTGATTGCGGATACCCGCACCTGATCCGGACGGTAGAAATCATCGGGATGCTCATCATAATAATTTTGTATATCCTCTTCCGTAACCGTGTCGATTTGCGCGCACAGCCGCTTGTTGAACTCCTGAATCAGCCAGTTTTCCTCGTAATATATCAACGCGTTTTTAAAAGTCTGAAGAGTGTCATATCCCAGTTCCAGAGCCCGATCCACCATGATCCTTCCGGTAGCAAGATCCTTTAAAACCAACTCCATGTCAAAACGATCCCGGAGCTCGGGAGATTTATAGGGATTATACGATTCCATCAGGTCAAGATATTCCGCAACCGTTATCCCTCCGCCTTTAAATTCGGCCATATAAAGATTAAGTTGTCGGGGCGCAAAGGCCGGTCTCTCCAGATAGCCCGAACCCGGCATATCGGGAGGCAGGCTGCCGGCATTTCTTATGGAGTCGGATATCTGAGCCATCATCTCTATGTTCCGCCAGTTTATCCTGTAATTATAATCATTTAGGAGTTTTTTCTTATATTCGTCGGTCTGAAGTATTTCGGAATAATTTGCCGCTATCTGCTTATATGTATCCCGGTTCTCTTCAAAATAATCTTCAGAATATTTAATCCTGTCAAAAAACTTCACGATGCACCATCCGAGCCTGATACGAAACGGTTCCGTATATTCGCCCCTTTCCAGGTCATAAGCTTTTCCCTGAATTTTCTCATCATATTGTCCGAAGGGAACGTACCCCAGGCTCCCCCCCCTTTTCTTACCAAGCTCCAAATCCGAGTATTCAAGTACCAGAGAATCCCAGTCCGCACCGTTTTCAAGAAGTCGATAAATGCTGTCAATCAAAGCCGAATCTTTCACAATCAACGGGCCGAATTGGATTTCACCTCCATATTTTTCGAAATATTCCCTAACGTAAGAATCAGAGGTTTCCGTCTTTATATTGGCGTTACGTTTATAAAGCTCCTGAAAAAGATATTGTCGAATCGTGGTGGAGTCCATTTCAAAGGATAATCCCGCAGATTTCGCGCCATCGATATGCAGGAATCGTTCGATAGAGAGTTCGACATGTCTTTTTTTCTTTTCGTATTCGTCCCGGATACCGTCGAATTCCACATCTTTATATTTTCTACGTACTTCGCCAAGAGTAAGAATATGATCGCCGACCCTCGCTATAACCCGATCATCATAATACCCGGGATCATCCTCCTTAACTCCGGATTCGCCGCAACTTAGAATCAGGGTGAATACGCCAATTATGATCGGTAGATTTTTCAGCATGTCATTATCCTCTTTGAGTTTTACTTATTTAGCCACGCTATGTTCGCGGCTTTCAAATCTACCTCGGTTAAAAAGTGTCTGCAAGGTTTTTCTCAAAAGATTCCCGTCCGATTTTTCAAGTTTCAGTTTCACCGCAAAGCCTCTGGCGGATCTGAATTCCATTTTGCCCTGGATTCTTTTTCTCCAACCTTCGATCTCGGATTTGGTGAAGGTTTTATCCTCTCGAAATTCAATAAAGAGATCGCCCCCCTTCAGCGATAGCCGTTCGGCGCCCGATTCCGATAACAATAACCTGCAGGCGGAGAGATTCAAAAGGTTTTCGACCGCCTCCGGGTATTTGCCGTACCTGTCCGTCATTTCAGCCGCTAGAGATTCCAGTTTTTCAAAATTATCTATTTCCGCGATGTTCCTGTAAACATCCACCCTCAAATCGGGTTCATCAATGTAGGAGTCGGGAATATATAGATCCAGGTCGGTTTGTATTCTTATTTCAATTTTCTTTCTCGGCGGTTCTTTTTGTTTCAATTCCGCGACGGCCTCCTCGACCAGTCGACAATATAAATCAAAACCGATCTCTTCGATAAATCCATGCTGCTGGGCACCGAGTATATTGCCGGCGCCCCTTATCTCGAGGTCACGCATGGCCAGATGAAAACCGGAACCCAACTCGGTAAACTCCTCGATAGCCCGAAGCCTCTTGCGGGCTTTCTCTTTCATCAGCTTAAGGGGCGGGACCAGAAGATGGGCGTAGGCCCTCCTGGAGGATCTCCCCACCCGGCCCCTGAGTTGATAGAGCTGAGCCAGACCGAGCTTATCAGCGCGGTCGATTACAATCGTGTTAACCGACGGCATGTCGAGACCGGATTCGATGATGGTCGTCGCCAGAAGAATCTGATATTTTTTATCTATGAAATCTATCATGACATTTTCCAGCTGCCGTTCGGGCATCTGTCCGTGACCCACTACGATGCTGGTTGCCGGCATCAATTTTTTCAAATACCTGTAAATTGCGTAAATCGATTCCACCCTGTTATGTACGAAAAATACCTGGCCGCCGCGAATAATCTCCCTGTTAATAGCGTCCACTATCGTTTTTGGCGAAAATAGGGATACCTCCGTTACGATAGGGAGACGATCTTTCGGAGGAGTGTTTATAACAGACATATCTCTGGCCCCCAGGAGTGAAAGCTGCAATGTCCGGGGAATGGGGGTGGCGGTTAAAGTCATAGTATCCACCTGGGATCTCAATTTCCTGATCTTCTCTTTATGCGCCACGCCAAACCTTTGTTCCTCGTCAACCACCAGAAGGCCGAGATCCCTGAATTCGATATCTTTCTGTAACAGTTTATGAGTGCCGATTACAATATCCACGGTGCCGTTTTTCATCCCTTCCTTGACGAGTTTTGACTCTCTGGGCGAACGAAACCTCGACAGCAGTTCTACTTTAATCGGAAAGGAGACAAGTCTCTCTCTGAAAGTCGTCAGATGCTGTTGAGCCAGAATCGTTGTCGGTACCAGAATCGCCACCTGTTTTCCCGATTCCGCGGCCTTGAAAGCGGCTCTGACCGCAACCTCCGTTTTGCCGTAACCGACGTCTCCGCAGATTAACCGGTCCATGGGAACCGGTTTCTCCATATCGGCCTTAATATCATTAATGGCGGCAAGCTGATCCGGGGTCTCTTCGTACTCGAAAGACGCTTCCAATTCCATAAGCCAGGGAGTATCCTTTTTATGTGCGAATCCACCGAGCGTCTGTCTTTTCGCATAAAGGGTGATCAGCTCTCTGGCCATATTCATTATCCCTTTTCTGGCACGGGCTTTTATTCTCTCCCAGGCACCGGTACCCAACCTAGAAAGCGTGGGTTTGCCCTCTTTGCCCGCGAACTTCTGAACCCTGGAAAACTCCTCGATGGGAACGTACACTTTATCATCACCGGCGTAGAAAATAAGCAGGCAATCTCTCTTGCGGCCGTCAACCGTCAGAGTTTCGAGACCCCTGTATTTACCGATGCCATAATCTATATGCACAATATAGTCTCCGGGCTTGAGGCTCTGATAACTTGATAAGGCTATACCCTCCTTGAACCTGCGGATTTTTCTGCGCGGCCTGGTGCGGGAGAATATTTCGTGGTCGGTTAAAAACCAGAGCGTGATATCGGGCAGTCCGAAACCAGATGAAATCCTGCTTTTTTCCATCGGAACCTCGATATCATAATCGCCGAGCAATTCCCCGAGCCTGATTTTCTGATTCTCGCCGTCGCAGAAAACAACCGATGTATATCCCTGCTGTTGATATTCGTTCAATTTTTCCACGAATATTTTTATATGCGATCCAAACGGCTCCTGGGGCAAGGATCTGACATTAATAGAATCGTCTTCGATTTTCAAAAGACCCGAAAGGCCGATGCCGGCATATTTCTCCATACGGATTTTCATTTTATCGAAGCTTATGAAAATCTCGTCCGGCGAACCGAACGGGTAATCGCTTCTATCACTATATCTGTCCGATGCCTTTTCGAGCATGGTTTCAATTTCGTTTCGAATCGAATCGAAATCGTCTTTGATGACAATAGTCTCTTCGGCAAGGAAATCTAAAACAGAGGATTTATCGTCGGTAAACAGCTGTCTGAAAAACTCAAGACCGTCGAAAGCGTGGTTCGGCCCCAGAGCCTGATGCAAGGCTATCGCTTTTTCCTGCGTCAGCAGTTCGCCGGCTGTCTCAATTGTACCGGAATCCGCCGGGATTTCCCTCAAAGGCAGAATCACGGCGGAATCTATCCGGGATAGCGATCTCTGGGTCAAGACGGAAAAGGTTCTCAGTGAATCGACTGTATCGCCGAACAGCTCGATCCGTACAGGCTCGGGCGCCGTCGCCGGGAAAACGTCAATAATACCTCCGCGAACGGCGAAATCGCCGAGCTGTTCGACCATGGGACGGCGGACGAATCCCATATTAACGAGCCGGTCTGCCAACTGATCGGAATCAATTGAATCGTCTTTTCTTATCTCGAGCGCGAGTTTCGATAAATCTTCCTTTTCAATTGTCGGTTCTATCAGGGCCGCCGCGGGCGCACAGATAACTTTTTTATTCCCGCAATTAAGATCATACAAAACCTTGAGACGATCACCGACATTTTCCGCATGCGGCGCCCGTATTTCATAAGGCTGGATTTCCCATGAAGGAAACAGGGCAACTGCGTTGTTATCAAGATAGGTTTTAAAATCTATAAAGGCTTTTTCGGATGATTCCTGGTCCGGCGATATATAAAGGATCGGTCTCGAACATTTGCGAAAAAGCCACGCGGCCAGAAGTGTTCGGGAAGACCCCACCAGGCCGGATACCGAAATTGATTTTTTATCTATTTTCAGCTCTTCCAGAACGATTTCGAAGCCGGGTATCCGATCCAGATATTTGATTTTATCAATCATGATTTTCACAAACACAAAAGCCCCGCGCCAGAATGACCCGGGGTATCCCAAAATCCTTTTCTCGTAATTCGTTTATACTAAAGATCAACCCTCCTTAGTCGCCACGAGAATCATTCTTGGTGATTTAGCGCCGTAAAGCTCGCCGTCGAAATTCCCATAGACATCCGTTAGAACCAGGTTAGCTTTGTTGAACATCTCCAGCATCTCGGTTAACGTGTACAATCTGATGGAATAATTCGCCTCCTTGATCTCGCCGCTGGCGAGAATCAGACGGTTGGTGAGTTCCAAACGGGAATTGAAATAATCGAAAAACCTCTCTTCCAGCATATAGGAGGAGTTTTCATTGGTCCAGCGTCTATGGCTCAGATCCGCCAGAGTGAATTCCCGGTTTATAACATCCATCAAAAACTGTCCGCCCGGTTTCAAGGCCTTATACACGCCCTTAAGTACTTTTAAATCCTCATCTTCCCTGTCGAAAAATCCGAACGCCGTAAACATATTAATTACCGCATCGAACTCCTCTTCATAAGGGACTTCCCGCATATCTCCCTGCTTTAAATCAAGCGCCACCAGAAGCGAATCCGCGATCTCCCCGGCTTTTTTTAGGAAGCTCTCGGAGAGGTCATAACCGGTGACGTTAAATCCCTTCTGTGCCAGTAGCACCGAATGTCGTCCGAATCCGCACGCGAGATCCAGGACCCGCTGTCCGTCCTCAAGCTGAAGCATCCGGATTACCGCCGAGACCTCTCGAGATGATACGCCTTCGTCATGGCAATAAAGCCTCAGGTAGTCTTCGCTAAAATATTTTTTCCACCACTCCATTACATTTTTCCAGGACTTTTCTCATTCTCCACTTAAACAAAATATTCACCGACGCTCTTGGACGCAATCTTTTTTCGAAAATTTTAGAACAAGTTTTCGAAAACCGTTTTGCTTATCGTCAATCCATAATATTAAATTTGTCGGTATGAAATTAAAATCCTGTAGCCAACCCGGTCAATGATTTATCCGTTAAAAGGCCGCTGGCAGAGCCCCGTCAACACTAACTGCATACAAACCATAATCTTCCAGCATCCTCGATCTCCTCGGAGGGGTCGAACGAGGTAACTATTATTTTATCAAGTTTGGACTTTGCCAGTCTTTCAATGATTTCAGAAGTATCATAGGTTTTTTCAGTCAGAAGCTGAACGGTTCTTCTATAGGTTCGACCTTCCTTTATGAACGCTTCTAAAATCACCTCGGCCATCATTTCATCTTCATCATAAATCCCCGAAGTGATAACCGTAAAATTTTTGGCCCGCCTGACCTGGATCTCTTCCCATCCTTTCAGACCGGCGGGGGTGTTAATGTCGAAAATAAAATGACCTCCCCTTTTCAGATGTCGTCTGGCGTTTTTGAAAACCTTGTTCAGATGCGACAGAGAATACATATGATTGGCGGAGTCAAACAGTAAAAGCACCATATCGTATTTTTTTTTCAATCTCACGGCGGCGGCATCGGCTTTCACAAACCTCGCTCCCGGGCATTTTTTACGGGCCTCTCTCAGCATTCCGGGGGAAGCGTCCACGCCGGTGAATTTCATCCCCTTATCTCTCAGTAATTTTTCAAGTTCACCGGTCCCGCAGGCTAGATTCAGCACGGTTTCCGGTCTCTCTCCCCGAAGCTTGAAGAACGCTTTCAAACGTTCCGCACAGATCCCGGCAAACAGATTCCATCCGAGCATATCGTAGTATTTGGAAAAATCGCCGTAAACATTTTTCATATAAGATTATCTTTATAATAAACCGCTTACCTGTACAATTCTATTTTTTCCGATACGCTTGCGGAATCTCCGGAAATATGATCGATTATCTCTATAGTAATGAAATAATCCCCCGCCTTCATTTCGGATAACTCAAGCGCCAGTATCCTGTTTTCATATGTATAAATGCTGCTTCCCTCATACGAAGTGATAATCTCCAGAATATCTCCTCCGGCAATGGTCTCTTTAATTGCCGCCAGAAGACCATCGGACCTTCTCTCGGTAATTTTCTGATTGATAGTATAGGATGTTTTATCATCCGGCCCGAGTTTGAGATTATAAAATTCGAAATACAGCCAGACAGGTTCTCCGGCAAAATACCGGTTGTCGAGATTGGAGAGTATTCGAAGATCCTCGCGCTTGAAATTTAATTTGCGCGCCGGTTTATCGATCCGCTTGGCGAGTACCATATCCGACAATTCGATCTTATCCGTATAGAAATCCCTCAAACGTATGCCGGTTTTCCCTATGCCCGCATGATTCGATCGGAGATCCTTAAGCGATATGGCCAGAACAAGAGTATCGGGGTAAGCCGAAAGCCGGAGCCGGTCCGACAGCTCGACGTTGGGATTATCGATTTGAGAAGCCCTGATCTCGTAGGTGCGTTCCACGATGGCCGAATCGGCCGCCCGCCAGCTTGGATAACGTAAAATCTGGCGCCAATTGATATCCGAATAAGCCGTCTCGCCTCGTCTTTCAAACTCCATTTCCGTAAAGGGAACGGCAAGAAAAACCTCCAGGTCGGTTTTTCCGCGGGGACCCTTAAATTGCCGGGGGAGATAGGTAAAATAAAGCGGACCCGCGCCCATGTTCAAACCGAATACCTGGGGATAGGAACTGCGCATTCTCTCGGCCAGATAGGCTGGATTGTTCGCGTAGTCGGCGGCGGTCCATTCGGGTGACGGGAAAGGAAAATCGAAGTCGCCGTTTAAGAATGTGTCTTCGAAAACCAGAGTTATCGGTTCATCGAAATGATTGTATGTCCATACCCACTTGGGAACGTCTCTTCCTGTCCCGCTTCCTCCCAGCACGTAATCCTTGGAGCTCGGTGGGCCGTATCTTATATACATTTCACCGCGTTTTGTCCGGCATCCGTCAATCGATTTTTCCGAAATCGAGAACGTCAACCGGGCATGAATATATCTCGCATAATGTTCAAGCTTCCTCTCATTCATTCCGGTGGTGGGATCGGGATCGAGCTCTCCCCAGAATTGCATTAAAATCCTCTTCCGCATATAGCTGCTTTCCCCGGTAAGAGCCTCGTAGTCGGCGGGCGTCATCAAAAATCTCGGATTATCCATCTCGCCCCGCGAAATCTTGCCGATTTTCTCGCGAGCTCTTTCATAAACCGCATTGGCGGAATCGAAATTCCCGGTTCTAACCAGGTTGGTACCCAGAAGCAGTTCGCAATCGACAATCATGGATGAATCGCTGCAGATGTTCAGGGCTTGTTCAAGCGTGCGCGCCGATATGGCGTAACGATTCATCTGATACAAGGCAACCGCCTGTTTGTAATAACTCTCCGGATCGCCGGAGATGTTGGCGGCTTTTGCGGCGGCCAGGGCCGATTGTTCGAAATAATCCTTGTCATCATAACGCAGACCGATTTTTTTACTTATCTCGGCTATTTTCAAATAGGGACGCGAATCGGTGCTGTCATATTTCGTGGCTCTCTCATATTCATCGAGAGCGTTTTTCAAAAATCCCTGTTTTTCAAGCGTAGCTCCCAGGCTGTAATGGTATTCGGAATTCTCCTTATCCATCAAAACCGCTTTTCGTAATGAAGACGCCGAAATCCTCCTGTTATAAATACCGTCTTTATATAAATAAATTCTCCCCCGCAGGTAATGAGCGTCACTATAATCCCTGTCAATTTCGAGGCATTTTTCCAGATAATACAGCGATGAATCAATCTCTTCTTTTTCGAAGAATAATTCGGCTCTGGAATAGTATTTATTTAATAGCTCCGTTTCGGACTTATCGGGCGGGCTTGAACAGCCTTGAAATGCCGTTATAACGATAATCGCGCCGATAAAAAACCGTGTAGACAGGTTATAATAATTTTTATAATTGCCCATTATTCCGGTTTCTTTAAATCGACTCCGTAATTTGAGGCCTGTCTCTTAATAAGCGTCAGGCCGCCCAAGCCGGCTTCGATCAGAGATCGCATCAGGCCGGCAATCTTTTCCCGAATTACCTCTCTTTCCCTGATCGATTTAATCGATAGCAGCTCGTCGAATTCGCTGTCCTCGTAAATTGCCCTGGTTTCTCTATTGGGGCCCCTCAGCCCGACATTTTCGGACTGTTTGCGAATGTTTTCTATTTTCTCGGTCAGGTCTCTTTCCGATTTCGCGAGTTCGCCCAGTTCCGCCAGAAGCTCAACCTGGTCATTGCTTAACTTTCTTATATTCTCCGGGGTCAGGTCTTTCATCAGATCCTCCGTAAAGTAACTAAAACCCTCCATCTATATAAACATGGCGCTCAGGCATTACGTTTCAAGATTACAAACCTGTCATGTATCTTTCGCTCTGACAACCACCAGAGTCATGTCGTCGAGATCGTTTGTCCCGGCGGCGAATTGCTTGACGCTTTTGATAATCATGGAGCAGATAACCTCGGCGGGATGAGTTCTGAATTTCGTGATGTTTTCCGTCAGCCTCTGATCGCCGTATTCAATATCGTTGTCATCCATCGCCTCCGACAGACCATCCGTGTAAAGAACAAGCACGTCGCCCGGTCTAAACAGGACTTCGCCCGACTCATATTTTACATCGGGAAACGCTCCCAGAATAAGGCCCCCTTTTCTAAGGTTTTCGATAGAACCGTTCTTCCTGACGAGTATGGGGTAGTTGTGGCCGGCATTACAATAATATAACCTTCTTTCGTTATTATCGATTTCCCCGTAAAAGCATGTAGCGAAGCGATCGCTGGATGTCGAAACCGACAGGAAAGTGTTAATGGAACCCATCATCTCCCTCAGTCGCTTGCCAAACTTCACCTCGCTCTGTATCATTACCTGCATCCTGGCCGCAAAAAGAGCCGCGGGAACCCCTTTGCCCGAAGCGTCCGCAATCACGATTCCCGTTCTGCCGCTGCCGATGGAGATAAAATCATAATAATCGCCTCCCACCTGCCGGGAGGGTTCGATAAAGGCCGCAAAATCGAAATTATTCAGCAAGGGGAGTTCTTTGGGTAGAAGCCCTCTCTGAATCTGTTTGGCGACCGCCAGCTCCTCCTCCATCCTTTGCTTTTCCAGCGATTCCCTGTAAAGATCACAGCTTTCAAGGGCGACGATTATTTGATTGGCCAGGATCTTTAAAAACGACAGATCTTCGGAGTTATAGCGAAAACCGGCGACTTTGGACGACAGTAGCAGAAGTCCCGCCAGCTTATCTTTTCTTATCAGCGGCACGATAACCTCGGTATCATGATGTTGTAACGCGTTCCCGAAGCATTTTTCGTCGAATTTCGACGATAATTCATCCGCGAACAGCGGCGCCTGTTTGGAGATCAGGTAATTATAAATCTGCTCTTCCATCTCTACCCGGGGTCCGGTTAAATCCGATGATACCATTTTGTAGATGCGTTCTTCTTCCCGGTAACAAACCTCGACGTTTTCTATGAACATTTCACGTCGCAAGGTTTCCTTGACCGTAGACGCCAATTTCTCTTCCTGAAAAACGGTCAATATTTCCCTGGAAAAAGATTCCAGCAGTTGACTGTAATCGCCTCTGGACCGGATGAATATCCTTTTTACAAAATCATCCACCTGGGTATATATAGGCTGGAAAAATAACAGCATTACTATTATAACTAGAACGTTCATCATTTGCGATTCGCGGCCTATCAGGCTCTGAATTAACGATCCCGCCTGCATAACAATCAATAAATATCCTCCCACGACGATGGCTGTGGAAATGGAATAAACCAACGATTTTCTCGCGATGAGCCCGATATCGAGGAATTGATATTTTACAATCGCCCAGGAGATGCTTCCCGGACCGACTATAAGACCCATCATCACCATGGCGTCCCGAACCGGATTCGCCAGGTTTATGGCAAAAATCGTCGGTATTATAATCGCCAGAGTATACAAACCAACTCCGATACTGATTCCATAGATTACGACTTTTACCTGTTGTTTCAAACGGGGATTTTCGATCCTCTTAAAACCGTAATAGAGTATAATGAGGGCAAAAATAACATACGCCAGATTTATAAATGAAAAAAAGCGGGAATGAAACAGCAGGAGAAATCCGATAAATGCCGCGATCATCCTCAGAATTTCGAAAACCAGAGATAATATCGCGCCGATTATGGGGATTGAGGACTCGAAATTCAAAAAGCTCAATACCCTCTCCGGCTCCGCCAGTAAAACGACCATCAAAAGGTGAAAAACTGTCGGCAGGAATGCGATTTGAAAGAGCTTCTTATGCTTAAAATAGAACGGTTGCGGTTCGGGGAAAATTGCCGAGAAATACAAAAGAGACGGGAAGAACAGTTCCCAGACATAGAAACTGTTTAAAAGCCACAACGGTATACCGAGGATACCTTCGAGAAATGATCCATAGGCTGACGCCGCGAGAGGTCCAATGCCGGCAAAAAACATCATCATGGACGCGATTATATTCAAACGTCCTCTGGGATTTTCCCTGAAAATCACGCTGGCGAGCATAAACAAGGTGAGCCCGGAAGCCAGATAAACCAGGTCTATGAGTTGACCTACGTTCAATTTGCCTCTTATTTATCCTATATTTTTTGTGATTGTAACCTTCGTTCCGCCCCCGGGCGGAAATTGAAACTTAACTTTGTCAATCAGCGAATTCACTATAAAAATTCCTCTTCCGATTTCCTTTAGCAGGTTCTCCTCCGCCAGGGGATCGGCGATGTCCTCGGGATCAAATCCTTCGCCCTCGTCAGAAACCGCTACCTCTATTCTGCCGGAGGCATAGGTTATCGAAACAGTCACCATTTTATTCTTTTGAAGCTTGTTGCCATGCTTTATAGCGTTATTCACGAGCTCGGTAACGGCTATTGCAAGATTGGCGATAGTATCCTCGGGCACACCTATTTTGCGCAACCATGTTTCCAGGAATTCATCCACTTTCGCAATCTGGTCTGTTGTACTTGGGAAGGTCAGAGAATCGGAAAAACTGTCATTGTCGGTCATATCGATCTCCGCTCATAATTATTAAAAAAGGTGGGAATTCAACCCACCTTAAAATCGAGTTTATCGGACTCCATACCATACGTGTTTAAGGCGGGTTAGACAAAACTTTTCAGAGCTTCCTCTACCGAATCGTAATTGTCGAAAACCGTGATTAGTTTGGTGATTGTCAGAAGAGATTCGATTTTTTCCGTGACCCGGGCGAGTTTCAATTCGCCGCCGTTGTTTCTCAACGTGGTCAATCCTGAAATTAAAATGCCCAAGCCCGTGGAATTCATCCACTCCACTTTAGCCAGGTCTATCACAACCCTCTTTTTATTCTGGTCGATAAATTCGTGCAACTGATCATGCAATACGGTGGCATCGGGGCCGCCCATTATTTTGCCCTTTGGCTCCAATATCACGATACCGTTCTCTTCTCTGCTGGTCAGCTTCATTCACTCCTCCTGTTTTACGGATATCATTATCATTTGTTTGCATTCATCATTAAAACATTCTCCGCCATTATAATGAATACGGATCGGTTTTAAAACGCGATTTTTATTAAAAATCACTCCCGCGTCAGAATATTCATTCCGCCGGCGTCATATGCTTTTAATTGAAAACAAGTTAAAAGGCAAGTTTGTTTTATGCTATTTATTAATTTGATCCGAACGAAAAAAAACGTCGTTGCCGACGCCACAAAAAAGGATTATACCGCATCTTTATTTAAATAGAGCTTTTATACGGCCCCAGGTCTCAAGTGTAACCCCCAGCGTTACGACCTCGAGATCTCTTCTATGGCGGCCCGCAAAGGCTTCGAAGGCCGGTGTAGCCGGATTCCCGTTAACTCGGATATTAATAATATCGCCGGGCTGATAACCTTCCCTCTGGGGTGTGTCGGGGTTATCGAGATTTATAAAAAGCGAATATTGGCCGCCCTCCGTGGCCGTGCGGGCAAGTTCGATATCGCCCACGTAGGCTATGACAAGCATGTTGTCAGAAGCGGATGAGCCGTTAATTGTTACCGATCCATAAGGTTCGCAGGCTACGCTTAGCGGCTGTTGAGAGTAAGCCGCCGACAGAAAGACAATTGATAATAAGATCGCAAGTAAAAGAGTTTTCAAAAAATCCAAATTCCTTCCCTTTTAACTTTATAATATCGGCAGGGCCATTTTAAAAGTCAAGCGTCAATTCCATTTTTTTATCCAGTTTATTTACAATCGTAATACTCCGATTTGTTCCAAAATTTTAACGCTGCGAGGAAAATTATTTGGGTTCGGTATCGCTAACATATTATATTTTAACAAGTTATAGCAATTACCCGGATATTTAGGTTTATTCTGCGGTTATCGTTTTCTGATTTCGGAGCGAGAATGAGAGGTGTTCCAATTCGATAGCCATATTCTCATTTCTCAAAAAAACGTCATTGGGAACGCGCAGATTTACCGGAGCGAAATTCAGTATGGCCCTTACGCCGGACTCCACAACCTCCTCACAAACCTTCTGCGCAGCGGAGCCCGGAACCGTGATTACCGCAATGGAAATGTTGTGCTCGGGAATGAGCTTCGCCATGTCGGCAACATCGGAGACTATTATTCCCTTATGATTGGATCCTATTTTGCGTTGATCATTATCGAAAATCAATCTTATCACAAAACCCTGTTTGGCGAATTCCTTATAACTTACCAGCGCCGACCCGACATTTCCCACACCGATAAGAGCGACATTCCAGGCCCGATTTATCCCCAGGATATCTGCTATCTCCTGCATGAGCTGTTTAACGGGATAGCCCAATCCGCGTGTCCCGAAACTGCCGAAAAAGGAAAGATCTTTCCTGACCTGCGCCGGAGTCAACTTTTCACGTTTCGCCAGCTCCTTGGATGAAATAGTGTCATAACCTTCTTTCTCCAGAGCCAGAAGAGCGCGGTAATAAATCGAAAGCCTGTGAATTGTAGAATCGGATATCTTTTTTAATTTTCTATTTGTAGTCAATCGGAACCGCCTATTAAATCATATTTGTGAATGGTTTCACAATCGCTAAATATAGAAATCGATGTATAGGTGTCAAGAGAAAATTTATAGAAAAGTCACATTAAATATTATAAATCATAACATATTTAAAATCATAGCCTTGTCAATAATTGACCGGCCGGTCAACCAAGGAAGCCGTATCTTCGCCTATTCGGTCCGAAATATGTACCCGTAAGAGCTATTTGGATTCGGTTCCTACCATTATAATTAGTCGAAAATATAGAAATAATAAAATAAATTTTGCCAAAACCATTTGATTTGAAACCGGCATTAAATTATCTACGTTATTCATAGGGATATGATGAAAAATTAAAACCAAGAGACAGGTAATGGAAAAAGAAAAAATCGATACAGAACTGGTGATGTCGAGGTTACGCGACGTTAACGACCCGGAATTAAACCGGTCAATAGTCGAACTGGGCATGGTTGAAAAGGTCGAGGCGAAAAAGGGCCGTCTGACCATAAAGATTAAATTAACGATTTCCGGCTGTCCGCTGAAAAAGCGTATTCAAGATGACATCGAAAAAGCGGTTTCGGATATTCCGGGGGTCGAGGAAGTTAAAATAGAGTTCTCCACCATGACGGATGAGGAGAGGAAAAATCTCATAAAACAGCTGAAAGGAAAGGATCCCTCCGAATCGTTCGCCAGAAAGAATGTCAAAAACGTTATCCTGGTGGGGTCCGGAAAAGGTGGTGTCGGCAAATCCACGGTGACAATAAATCTCGCCGCCGTCGTCGCTCAGAAAGGCTTTAAGGTCGGAATACTGGATGCTGACATTTACGGTTTTTCCATCCCCAGAATGATGGGAGCCCGGGGAAAGCCCACGGTTATTGACAATACCATAATTCCTCTGGAAGTTCATGGAATCAAGGTGATTTCGATGGGATTTTTTATCGATGAATCGGAATCTGTAATCTGGCGCGGACCGTTGGTGCATAAGGCGGTAACGCAGTTTTTGAGCGATGTTTACTGGGATAATCTCGATTATCTTTTCATGGACCTGCCTCCGGGCACGGGAGATGTCGCATTGTCGCTGGCGCAGACGGTGCCGGGCGTTAATTCGATTCTGGTCACAACACCTCAGCCGGGGGCCTATATGGTAGCTTCCAGAATCGGGCAACTTGTTGATAAATTTGATATTAAGATGATAGGCGTGGTTGAAAACATGTCGTATTTCCTTGCCCCTGACGGCAATAAAGAATATATTTTCGGCGTCGGAGGAGGAACCGAACTCTCCGAAAGGATGAATATTCCTCTTCTGGGCCAGATTCCGCTGGAAACGGCGATCCGCGAAGGAGGCGATCTGGGAAAACCGATCGCTTTTTCCGACAACAGTACACCAGCGGCGGAGGAATTTAGAAAAATCGCTGAAAAGGTGATCGCGGCGACCGGATAACGGAAAATAACATTTGTCTGAATTTAAAATAGGAGTTCCAGTGAGAGAAAAAGTTGAAAAAGCGATAGATTCAATTAGAGGATATCTTCAGGCCGACGGTGGAGATGTAGAACTGGTGGACGTGGTTGAGGACGAGGGTCTGGTCAGGGTCAGGCTGACAGGCGCCTGCGGCAGCTGTCCCATGTCGCAGATGACCCTGCAGATGGGAATCGAGCGGGTTGTCAGGCAACAGGTACCCGAAGTCAAGAGGATAGTCGCGGTTCCGCCGGAAACCGAACAGAT
>CBFCYP010000033.1:0-23462 GCA_965602185.1 uncultured bacterium | reverse complement strand
AACAGCTGGCCGTCGGCGTACAGGGCGCCGTTTTTTCGGAGATCGCAGATCATATCCCAATGCAGGCCGGAACTGTTTTTGCCGCCTGTTTCGGGGTAAGCCATTCCCAGGGCCATATGAACGGTGCCGCCGATTTTCTCGTCGAAAAGGATATTCTTGGTGAAGCTTTTTATCCCGAAATTGGTTCCGATCGCTACCTCACCCAGATATCGAGAGCCTTTGTCCATGTCCAGCATGGCGTTTAAGAAGTCCTCGCCTTTGGCAGCTGTCGCCTTTACCGCTTTACCGTTTTTAAACTCGATTCTCACATCCTCGACCTCGCGGCCATGGTAAACCGCCGGAAAAGTGAAACGGATATGTCCGCCGGCTGAGTTTTCCCAGGGGGCGGTGAATACTTCGCCGTCGGGGAAATTATTTTTACCGTCGCAATTCACCCATTTCCTGCCTTTTATTCTATAGGTGAGGTCGGTATCGGGAGCAACTATTCGTATTTCGCTTTTACGGGAAAGGTATTTAATAAGGCGAGCATTATATTTTGAGATTTTTCTCCACTCGGCTACAGGATCTTTTCTGTCGAGCAAACAGGCTTTGAAAACGAAATTCTCGTAATCGGACAGGGACATACCGGCGTCCTGCGCCGCGGCATTGGTCGGGTACAGGCATCCGACCCAGGAATACTTGCCCTGCGCAGTCCGTTTCATGGTTTTCTCCATAAGAGGTTTGGCCGCCTTTTGAGCCACAGCCTGTTTCTTGGGATCGATACCTGTCAACTCCTTGGTATTGAAACTCGACATGATGGCCACCAGGGCGTCGGAATTGTTCATCTCGTATTTCTGTATCGGGGTTATATACTTCAGTTGATTCTCAGTTGAATATTTAAAATACGTTTCCTCCAGGCCCTGCAGTAATATTCGCGTAAACGGATGAGCCCCTTTGAGAAGAGCCGCCTTATATAGCTCCAGGATTAACGGTTCTGCCAGAGACGAACCTCTGAGACAGACAAGCTGGTCTTTTTTCAGCTTGATACAGTAATTCAATAAAACGTCCGCGTACTTCTCAATCCTCGGATCCTTCATCTTACCACCTCTACCCTATCAAAAAGTTGACTCCATTTATATAACATATACAAAAATCCCGGCCAATTAACCAGAGATTTTTTATAATCATGAATTGCCGTTTTTCAAATCATCGAGTTTTTGATGAAGAGATTCGAGTTCGCGGTAATATCCTTCCCGTGTACCCAGCATGGCGGTCAGTTTCTGCCAGTCGGACGATCCCTCGAGACCGGCGATTTCATTTTCCAGTTCAATAACTTCATCTTCCAATGCCGCTATTCTATTTTCGATTTTACTCAATATCTGGGGATTAACTCTTCGTTCTCTTTCGGTTTTTGCGGGCTTATTCAAAACCGATTTTGTTTTTTCCGTTTTGACGTTATCGGACTCTTTTCCTTTTTTCTCCCTATAATCCGAATAGTTGCCATGATAAATTTTAACCGTGCCGTTTTCCACGGCGAATATCTTCTCGGCGAAACTGTCCAGAAAATATCTATCGTGCGAAACACAGAAAACCGCGCCCCCGTATTCGGCCAACGCATTTTCCAGGGCTTCCCGAGACCTGATATCGAGATGATTCGTCGGTTCATCGAGGACGAGGAAATTGGGTTCCTTAACTATGATCCTGGCGATAGCCAACCTTGATCGTTCTCCGCCCGAAAAAGATTTTATGGGCCTCAGGACGTCCTCGCCGCTAAAAAGGAAGCGGCCGAGAAATCCCCGAATCTGGCTTTCGATCCAATCCGGTTTAACATTACGAATCGTCTCCAGCGGGCTGGAGTTGGGATCAAGATCCTCCGCCAGCTGATCGTAATAGCCGATTGATGTTTTGCCGCCGATCTCAAGCGCGCCTTCCCCGGGGCTTATTTTTTCGGTGACAAGTTTCAGAATGGTGGTTTTCCCCGATCCATTGGGACCGAAAAGCCCGATTTTTTCACCCCGTTCTATTTCAAATTCGATATCCCTTAAAAGCGGCATATCATCATATGAGAAGCTCAAATTCACGCATTTCACCACGGTCTTCGTGGATCTTGCGGCTTTGCCAAAATCCAATCGCGATATGGTGTTGCCGGAGGACGGTTTTTCGACGCGATCCAGCCTGGCTAGCATCCTGCGACGCGATTGCGCCAGTTTGGTTTTCTGTCCGGCGATATTACGGCTGATAAAATCCTCTGTTTTTTTAATGAATTCCTTCTGGGCCTCATACTCCTTTAAGCCGGCAATGAACCGCCTTTCCCTCTCGTTTAAATAGAAATCATAGCTGCCCTGATAAATATCCAATTTGCCGCCCGATAATTCCCAGATCGATGTGGCGGTATTCTGGATAAATGCTCTATCGTGAGACACAAGAATAATCCCGCCCTCGTAGGATTTCAGATATTCCTCGAGGAATTCCAGGCCGGAGATGTCGAGATGATTGGTGGGCTCGTCCAGCAATAAAAGATCCGGGGCGCTGATTAAAATTTTGGCCAGAGCCGCTCGATTTCTCTGCCCTCCCGACAGAGCCTTCATCTCCATATCGAATTCATCGGGCTTGAAACCAACGCCGGTCAACACTAATTTGGTTTTCGATTCCATCTCGTAACCGCCGGCCGTCTCAAACTTATGCTGAAGATCTCCCAGCTCAGAAAGCAGCTTGGGATCATCTTTAACCTGGGTCAACTTATCGTGAACATGTTCGACAGCTGTTCGTAGATCTATCAATTCGCTTAGTCCGCTCATGGCGTAATCAAACAACGACCCGTTATTATCGATTTTTATCTCCTGGGGCAGATATTGCCGTTTGACCGCGTTGGGAGTTTCAATATTTCCGGAATCACAGCCGAGTTTATCCGCCAGTATTTCCAAAAGGGTGGTCTTACCGGTGCCGTTTGCTCCCAGAAGAGCGATCCTGTCTCCATCCTTAACAACACCCGTGACTTTTTTGAGCACGGGCCGCGACGAATACGATTTATTTATCCCTGAAAATCCCGTTAGAATCATGATTCCTCAATCGTTCTCAACTTCTCAACAAACTCTTTAAGATAATAAATTTTATTAATAAAACAAAAAATAACTGATAATGATGGTCAGGGTTATAGCGATGCTTTATTCGACGATTGAATTAACTGTTGTCCAGCGGAATGCAGGCCTCGGTGGGACAGACCTCCGCGCAATCGCCGCAATCGGTGCACTTATCGGGTTTGATTATATATTTGGGATCGGCGGCTGAAATGGCCTCCTCCGGGCATTCTGGAAGGCAGGCGTCGCACATGATGCAGTCATCGGTAATTTCGTAAGCCAAAGGCTTCTCCCTTATCGGCAGTTAACCCGAACAAGATTTTTTTCATAAAAATACCGCATAATGACGCTGTCAAGAATAATTTTCAAAAGCGGCGAAAATCGATATAGACAATAAAGGCTATTCTATCGAAAACTCCCAGCGGCACCAGTACTCGCCGTTATATTCATCCGGCGGGCATTTCAGGCACCTGGTCATTATTCGAGAATCGATTGTCTCCGCGAAAGTCGAATATTCGACTTTCCCGACCTCCTTGCAGGGAAACGACGGCAAACCTCTTCTGTGCCTGGCATCCTGAACCCGGCAGGCGGTCATCTCAAAAATGATTCTTTTGTCGCTTTTTTCAACCACCCTCTGCTTATTGATGAAGGCGTACAGACGATGTCCCAGCGTTTCCTCGAGCAGATCCAGTCCGCCGCCCGGCTCTTTTCCCAAACGTCCGAGGATTCGCTTCGCCTCTATGGGAGAAAATTTCCGCCAGGCTTCGGTATCGAGCTTTATTGCGGTCTCGAGATCAAATTCGTTCTCCACCGCCTGAAACCATAAGCCGTCGTGGGCCAGCCACAACTTGGCGAAATCAACCAGCGTTTTATCTTTATCAATCATGAAACCTTAATTAATTAATTATATCCATAAAGTCAATAGAACCCCTTATAATTTTATAGACTGTTGTTTACAGCGACGAAATTTCAAAGAAAGCTTACTAATTACTACCATTTGAGTCTTTTTTGTGTTTGTCTTTCCTTGAATACATGGACTTATCCCTGTGGACTTTTTCGATTTTTTTGGGAAGAGGTATTCTGCGTTTGGGTTTCTTAATACGTTTTTTCATAGACCACAAATATTCCCGGAACATACGCTCAAGTCAAGTATACAATTTATCCGCTTGAATTTTTCGAAGGTATCCCATACCTTTGTCTTCGTTCTGAAAAATAGTAAAAAACAGGCTTTTAAGGGGTTCAAGAATTATTAAAATCTGAAAAATGGTCTTAACTTCAACAAAACAGACGACGCTAATCTGGATCTTAACCGTAATAATTACGGTGAGTTCGGTCATATATCAACGCTTGACCGGGCCCACCTATCCGGTTCGCGATTCGGTTAAGATCGCCGATGAGACAATTAAATATAAACTCCTCAGAACAAATTACTCGTCCTCAGACGCACTCAATAAAATCGAAACCGAAAACGACCTTCTAACCGGCGAAATGAGATGGCGCAGGCTTAAAAGCCACGACGATTGGCATATTGACAGCCTGAGGCGCGAAGGAAATAATCTCCTGGCCGTGATCCCTAAACAACCTCCCGCGGGCAAAATCGCCTACAATATCGCCTTAATCAACGACAAAGGTGAAAAATACACGCTTTCCGAAGAACCGGTGGTAATAAGGTTTAAAGGTGATGTTCCGATCTTTATATTGATTCCGCATGTTTTAACGATGTTTATCTCGATGCTTCTGGGGACGAGGACAGGCCTGGAGGCGTTATATAAGAGAGAAAGAGCTTATAGATTAGCTTTATGGACTTCGGCCCTGTTTTTCGTAGGTGGGATTATCCTGGGGCCCATCGTGCAGAAATTCGCCTTCGGCTCGTTCTGGACAGGCTGGCCGCTGGGCAGCGATTTGACCGACAATAAAACCGCCGTCGCCATGCTGGGGTGGCTGTTTGCGTTATGGCGGGGAAGGGATTTGAAAAAAGGCAGAAAATGGTTCGTAATTGCCGCAGCCGTACAGCTTCTGGTGTTTCTGATTCCCCACAGCATGTTCGGTTCGGAGCTGGACTACACTCAGATCGATCGACAATATTAATACGGTATTTTAGATGCATCAAATTGAATTAATCTATCTTATAACCGGCATAATTCTCTGCGCCGTCGGATTGACGTTCGCTATCTCATCATTATCTGAGAAAAAACCAAGGGCTTTTATCGTTTCACTGATCATTACGGTAATGCTAATCGCAGCGTGGTTTGGATATCTGCATATTTTTAATTATTCTACAACGCTTTTGTCTATCCCTATAATATTCGTAGTAATCGTAATAATTCTATTTTTCGCTCCAATGGGGGGAATTTCTACAATTGAAATCAACCAGACCGGAGAAAAGGTTGACGAACGTGATGTTATGTTCGCCCGCGAGGAGTACCTACCCGGCGATTCCCAATACGAGATTTACTACTCCATGAGACCGGAAAATAAGGAAATCGACGACGGAATCAGAAAACTACCATTCCTCTTGGAGCCGGGAGGCAAATATTACCATCCCGTCCATTCATCATATATTGATTCGATTTTTAGAGAGGTGGAGAATCTCTTAAATGATGTCGACGGTGAAATCTCGCCGGATCGCGAGAAAATTGATCCGGCAGAAATCACCGAATCCTTGAAACGGATTATATTGAAAATGGGCGCGGACGATGTCGGGATCGCGCCGTTAAAACAGGAATATGTTTACTCCCACGTGGGCCGCGGCCCCGGGAAATGGGGATCGGAAATAGTCAATAATCACAAATACGCCATAATGTTCGCGCTGGAAATGGATTATGATCACGTAGAATCGGCTCCGGGGCTTCCGATAACGGAGGAATCGGCCAGTAAGTACTTAAAAGGCGCGCTAATATCGGTCGAGATAGCTCGATATATCAGAGGTCTCGGTTACCCGGCCCGTGCCCATATAGCGGGAAGCAACTACCAGATTATGCTGACCCCCGTCGCCTATGACGCCGGGCTCGGTGAACTGGGTAGGTTGGGATATTTAATCTCTCCCCGCTTTGGCCCCAGGATCAGGCTCGGAGCGGTTACTACCGATCTTCCCTTGAGAGCAGATAAACCGATAAATTTTGGAGTTCAGGATTTCTGCGAAAAATGCCTTAAATGCGCTGTAAACTGTCCATCAGGCGCCATTCCCCAAGGGGATAAAACAAGCGTACGAGGGGCGGAAAAATGGCAGTTGAATATTGAAAAATGTATCAGATACTGGCGAATACTGGGCACCGATTGCGGGTTGTGCATGAAGGTTTGCCCCTACGGTCACCCGCCCACGCTGTTCCATAATATTGTCAGGAAAGGCATTCGCCGGTCCGCTTTTGCCAGAAGAATATCGATTTGGGCGGATGATCTTTTCTACAGTAGAAAAACCGGATTTTAATCTTAAAACCGTATTCACCTATATCATTTGCCGTTCAAATACCGTATTGATTTCGCTTGAATCGAGACCCGATTTATTTTAGCTTTTGTCGGAGGTAAAAATGCCCGCGAATCTTCCGCCACAATATTACGAACTGGAACGTGAGTTCAAACAGGAAACCGATCCCAACGAAAAACTACGCCTGGCCAAAGAGCTTCTGGCCATGATGCCGAAACATAAGGGGACCGACAAACTCCAGGCGGAGCTCAAGGCGAAAATATCGAAACTAAAAAAACAGATAGACGGCAGCGTAAAGAAGCATGGGGCGCGCAGGGCGGATACCCACGACCACATCGAAAAGGAAGGCGCCGCGCAGATTATACTTATCGGCCCGCCGAATTCAGGTAAATCCAGCTTGATCGATGTCCTGACCAACTCCAAACCGCTTATTGGAGATTACCCCTACACAACACGGGAGCCGTTAACAGGCATGATGGAATATGATACGGTTCAGTTACAGCTGATCGACACACCCCCAATTTCAGCGGAGTTATTTGAATCTTATATGCCCAATCTCATCCGGCAGGCCGACAGGGTTGTGCTGGTGATTGACGTATCCACATCCGGCTTTAAGCCGCGAATTGATGTTCTGATTTCGAAATTGGAGGAAAAAAGAATAATTTTATCTCCCCGGGCACCTGACGAGATAGAAGATCCCCGGTTCGCCTATAAAAGAACCCTGATAGCCGCACATAAGCATCTTGATGAGGGCGGAGAAAAGGGTTTATCGGAATTAAAAAACCTTTATCCCGATTTTACAGTGATACCGACCTCGATACTGGAAGACGATTCTCTGGAGAATTTTAAAAAAGCCGTTTTCGAATCTCTGGAGGCAATCAGGGTTTACACCAAAAAGGTCGGGCACGAACCCGACTTTATCGATCCTATTATACTTCCCATCGGGGGAACCGTCGAGGACGCAGCGAAATCGATTCATAAGGATTTCGCGCATAACCTTCAATTCGCGAAAATCTGGGGACAGGGGAAATTTGAGGGACAGCGGGTAAAAAACAGCTATGTTCTTTCCGATAAGGATGTAATCGAATTTCATATATAGATATACGATATTTTTTACCAATCAATTTATCGCCCTCAGGATGTCGTCCCGCCTTTAGCGGGATTTCATCCTGAGGGATATTTTTCGTTTAACCGGAAACCTTTACGACGCATCCCGCCGCCGTATCGCCCGCGGCGCAGCCTCCGAAAAGGCCGTACCCGCCGCCTTTAGCGACCAGTTCCTCGATCAACTCAATCATCGCTCTCAGCGCTGTCGGACCCTGGGGATGGCCCCAGATTATAGAGCTGCCGAAATTGTTCATGTTGTTGACGTCAAATCCCATTTTTCTGGAGAAGTTTATGTCATTAACCGCGAATGGATTATGGGTGTTAACAGCCTTGACGTCCGACATCTTGATCCCGGCATCGCCCAAAGCGGCCTTGGATGCTGGAACAACAGCCTCCGCCATAAAACCTTTCTTTGCGCGCGCCGTTCCGAATCCGACAAATTGAATTTCGATTTTAGAATCGGATGAAAACTCAGCCGCCTTATCTTTGGTGGTAACTATCATTCCGGAATTACCATCTGCCGGGTGAGTCTGGGTGCCGAATGTCACGCTCCCGTCGGGCAAAACCGGCCTTAACGTACCCAGGCCTTCTCTCGTGGTCGGGAAAACGCCTTCATCGGTTTCTATAAGTTTCGCTCTCTTTCCTTTTCCCACTTCTACGGGTACCATATATTTTTTTTGAAACGCCCCATCATCGGCTTGTCCCGCCTGATATTGCTCGAAGCGGCGTTGCCCCACATCGTCCTGTTCTTCACGGGTGATATTATTGGCTTTGGCTACATTTTCAGCTGTCTGAATCATGGAATTATTGGCCCAGGGATCGTTGCCGAAATTATCCCAGACCCAATCCTCGGTCTGGCCTAAAGCCCCGGGGCCGGTTTGCGACGGATAATAGATATGAGGTCCGTTGGAGCATCGATCGGCGGCGATGATCAGGCTGGTTTTGGCTATCCCATCTTCGATATCCTGGGACGCCATTTTGACGCATACGGCGCCGGTGATGCAGGCCTGGTTAACAACCGGACCGGTGATATCGCCGTTGCCTATCAAGCCGGCCATCCAGGGGCCGCCGTAAAAACATCGAAGTTGAGGAATCGTCTGACCAAGATAAAGGTTTTCAAATTTAGACGGATCTATCTTTCGAAGCTCGAAAAATTTCCGGGCGGTATTGGCCGCCAGTTCCAGCGCGTGCAGATTGGCAAAACTTCCCTGCCATTTGGCGTAGGGGCTGGACCAGTAACCGCCGTAAGGTATGTATGATTTTGAAAAAGCCACTTCTGACCTCCTTTATAAATTATTTTTTTATTTTCCCGAGTTCCGCGACCACCATATCCCCCATTTCAGAGGTCGGTATGCCCGATCTGGCATCAAGCGATTTAATTTTTCCTGAGTTCAGAAGCGATGTTACGGCATTCTCGATGGCTGCCGCCGCTTTCTTTTCTCCGAGGAAATCCAGCATCATCTGCGCCGCCATTATCGCCGCGATGGGGCAGGCCACGTTTTTATCCCTATATTTAGGCGCCGAGCCATGGATCGGCTCGAACATGGAGACCCGTCCCGGATGGATATTGCCGGACGCGGCTATCCCCATGCCGCCCTGAACCATGGCGCCAAGATCGGTGAATATGTCGCCGAAAATATTTGTGGTAACCACGACATCGAACCACTCCGGGTTTTTCACCATCCACATGCAGGCGGCGTCGATATAGGCGTGATCGTAAGTAATTTCGGGATACTCGTATCCCACTTCCTCGACCGTCCTGGTCCATATATCCTGCGCCCGGATGGCGTTGGCTTTGTCCACAAGCGTTACCTTGTTGTCTTTCTTCCGCTCACGCGCCAGCTCGAAGGCGTAGCGCACCGCCCGTTCGCAGCCTTTTCGCGTGAATACCATGTTGGCGATGGCTACCTCATCCGGGGTGTCTTTTTTCATAATTCCGCCCAGTCCCGTATAAACATCCTCGGTGTTCTCACGAACTACTATAAGATCGACGTCCTCGATTTTTTTATCTTTAATGGGGCAAAGAGATTCGGAGTAAAGCTTGATAGGCCTGAGGTTGACGTAAAGATCGAGTTTGAAACGAATGCCCGCAATTACCGCCCGTTCCACCAGCCCCACCTCGACCCTGGGATCGCCGATGGCGCCGAGATAGATGGCGTCATGCTCTCTGTATTCGGAGTAGACCGATTCCGGCACCAGTTCCCCGGTCTTCAAATAGTGTTCCGTGCCGAAGGGGTATTCCGTCGTCTCGAATTCGAAGCCGTACAGATCCCCCGCTTTTTTTAGGACTTTCAGGCCTTCTCTTACAACCTCCGGCCCGATACCGTCCCCGCCTATTAACGCGATTTTATACATGTTCCGCCCTGTTATAATAAATTGATATCTTTTTCAATTTTATATCAGTCCTTCAACCTTTCCATCACCCAGCCCTTAAGGCCGCCTTTTTCTATGATAGTCTGCATGAAGGGCGGGAAAGGCACGAACGAGAATTCCTTTTTTCTTGTTATATTTTTAATCTTGCCCCCGAAAACATCGATCTCGAGCTCGTCGCCGGCCTTGGTGGCGTAGACGCATTCCGGCGATTCGAATATAGGAAAACCTATATTGATGCTGTTTCTGAAAAATATGCGCGCGAACGACTTCGCCACCACCGCCCCGATCCCGGCGCTTTTAATCGAAAGGGGCGCGACCTCCCTCGACGATCCGCATCCGAAATTGTCATCGGCGACAATAATATCGCCGGGCTTAATCTTTTTCAGAAAATCGGCGTCGTAATCCTCCATGCAGTGCTTGGCCAGCTCCGCGTCATCGGTGAGATGGCACCATCTACCGGGAAGAATTACGTCCGTGTTAACATTCTCCCCCGCCCTGTAAGTTTTGCCTTTTAGTATCATAATCCTCTCCAGATATTTTTCCTATAATTCCTCGGGCGAACCGATCCGACCCATTACCGCCGATGCCGCCGCCACGGCCGGGTTCGCCAGGTATACTTCGGACGTTAAATGTCCCATCCTGCCTTTAAAATTGCGATTTGTGGTTGATACGCAAACCTCGCTCTCTCCCAACACTCCCATATGCCCGCCGATACATGGCCCGCATGTGGATGTCGAAAACACGCAGCCGGCATCGATAAATACCCCCGGCAGTCCCATATCGAAAGCCTGCCTTGCTATAGTCTGCGAAGCCGGTATTACGATTACCCTGACGTCCGGATGGACCTTTTTGCCTTTAAAAATCTCGGCCGCTCTTACGAGATCCTCCAGCCACCCGTTGGTACACGCCCCGATAACAACCTGGTCAATTTTTACATATTTAATTTCCGATACCGGGCAGACGTTATCCGGCGAGAACGGTTTCGCGATTTGCGGCTCTATTTTTGTTACATCATATTCCCGGACGATAGCGTATTCGGCGTCATCATCGGCAGAGAAAGTCTTGTACGAGGGTCTTTCGTCTTTGAATCGGGGCGTCGATTCCACCAGTTCCTTGGTTTTTTGGTCAAAAGTAAATATGCCGGTTTTGCCGCCGGCCTCTATGGCCATATTGGCCATAGTAAACCTATCCGCCATGGCAAGCCGGTCAAATATATCGCCGTAGTATTCCAGAGACATATACGTGGCCCCGGACGTCGTAAGATCTTTCAATGTATAGAGTATCAGATCTTTTCCGTAAACATGAGGATTCAATATGCCGTTATAATTAAGCTTCGCTGAATGAGGTACTTTAAGCCATACTTCCCCGGTAGCCCAAGCGGCGGCGATATCCGTGGAACCGACTCCTGTCGCGAAACAGTTTATGGCGCCGGCTGTGCATGTATGAGAATCTCCTCCGATCATTATCTGTCCGGGAAGTATCACTCCTTCGAGGGGCAAAACCGCATGTTCAATACCCGCCCGTCCCACCTCGAAATACCATTTTATGTTATGTTTTTTCGCGAAATTGCGAACTTTTTTGGTTATTCCCGCGGCATTGAGGTCCTTATTCGGCGTAAAATGATCCGGTATCAAGCAGATATTTTCAGGATCGTAAACATTACTAATGCCCCATTTATCAAGCTCCTTTATCGATAGAGCCGCCGACAGCTCGTTAGCCATGGCGATATCAACGGGTACTGTTACGATTTGGCCGGGCACTACATTATCAAGCCCCGCGCGATCCGCCAGAATCTTCTCGGCAATGGTCTTTCCCATAATGGATATTTAAATCTTTCCCAAAAGTAGATAGCCTATTTCTTTTTTTTGCCTTTTTTCTTGTTTGATTTTATTTCCTTATCCCATTGGGATAGGGTATCAAGCGTAGGTTCTTTTTCGAGTTCATGGTACTTGATGATCTCTTCCACCTCCTCCTCGGAGAGAACCCGGTTATGCTGTTTCGCGGCGCGGAATATTTCGTCGACAAGTTTCTCCTCCGGCTCTATTCCCCTCTGCTTCAACCAGAACACAATATTTGATACGCCGGACATAAATCCAATGTCAATCATCTGGCGCAAACCGACCATACTCGCGGGGACTCCCGAATATACCCTGTCGGCAAGCCAATCGTCGCCTTTGTTCTTGGCTTTTATAATGGCGGCGGCATGTACTCCGGTACTGGTACGAAAAGCATCGCATCCCATTACGGGATAATTGGGAGGTATAGGAACATCACAGGCTTTGGATACCAGCTGGCAATAGCGCGCCAGCTTGGATAAATCACGATTATAGATGCCTTCGAGGTTAAGGTTAACCAGAAGCAAATCCATTGCCGTATTCCCGACCCTCTCGCCGATCCCGAGTGCGGTGGCATGTACCCGGTCTACTCCCTGCGCAATGGCCGCCATGGTATTGGGTACGGCGAGTCCTCTGTCCGAATGGCCATGCCAGTCGATCTTGACTTCGGGATTTATCTTCTTGACCATTGTCTGTATATATTTCATTAAATAATACACGCCGATAGTGGTAGCATGACCCACGGTGTCGCAGACGCAGATTCTTTTGGCGCCCGCCTCTATGGCGGTCTTGTATAATTTTTTCAATGTCCTCGGATCGGCCCGCGTCGTGTCTTCCGTTACATACATTACGGGCAAACCATTTTCGGTAGCATAACTGACGGCTTCCTCTGTCAATTTTACCATAGTATCAAGGGTCCAATCCTCGGCGTACTGTCTTATGGGAGACGATCCTATAAAAGTGCTGGCCTCAATGGGATACCCGACCTTCTGAGAAATCTCGATCAGCGGCGTTATATCCTGCTTAACCGTTCTAACGGCGCAGTTCGGCGCTATTTTCATCTTGTTTTTTGAAATATGTCTGGCAATCGTAAGAATATCATATTGCGCCCTCGGACCGGAACCGGGAAGGCCTATATCGGCCGCATCGATTCCCAAATCTTCCATTAACTCGATCAGTTCCAGCTTTTCTTCAATCGTCGGATCCGTTATTGACGGCGACTGCAAACCGTCCCGAAGAGTCTCATCATCCAACTGAAGGGTTTTTTTATGGCGAAACTTGAATCCCTTCCGCTTGTTCCAATCATATACCAGGGGTTTATCTTTTAAATCTTTTTTCATTATTCCCCCATAATCACCGTTAATGGTTGTTCGCTTCCAGGAAACGAGTTCAAAGTTTTATTATATTCATCAGTCCGGGACTGTATAATCTCCATCTCCTCTTCGGTCAAATATCTGAACCTCCCCCGTATAGTTAAATATTCCGATACAGGCAGAGATTGTGATTGGTGTGATAGCCTAACCCTTTCGCCGTTTTCAATCTCGATAAGCGGAAAAATGTTACATTCCACCGCCAGGATCTCAGCGGCCACAACAGCCCCCTGACCGCCCCTGCCGAAAACCGTAATCTCTTTCATAGTGTCAATAGCTGTTTCCATCTTCAAATCAAAAGCTATTGCCTTGCGATCTCATTTTCTGGTGAGTAACTTTCGGGCGATTACGAGTCGCTGCACCTCTGACGTTCCTTCAAAAAGCTCCGTTACCCGCGCGTCGCGATACATCCTCTCAACCTGGTAATCCCTGATATAACCATAACCACCCAATACCTGGACCGCTTTATGTGTCACCTTGGTGGATATTTCAGAGGCATATAACTTCGCCTGAGCCGCTTCGAGCGTATACGGTTTACCCTGATCTTTCAACCAGGCGGCTTTATAGACTATAAGACGAGCATTCTCGATCATTACCGCCATATCGGCAAGATAAAACTGTATTGCCTGGAAAGCGGATATCGGCTTTCCGAACTGCTCCCGTTCCTTAGAATATTTAATGGCAATATCGAACGCCGCCTGCGCGATACCGACGGCCATGGCGCCACAGCTTACTCTTCCGCCATCAAGCGTTGACATGGCCACCCGGAATCCTTTGCCCTCCTGCCCCAGAAGATTTTCTTCAGGGATGAAACAATCGCTGAATATAAGCTCGGTGGTCGGTGAGGCCTTAAGCCCCATTTTTTTTTCGATGGTCCCGATCTCGAATCCCTCGGTTCCTTTATCCACAATAAACGCCGATATCCCCTTGGGTCCCGAACCTTTCTTGGCCGTAGCGAAAACGATCACGCTGTCCGCCACAGCGCCCATGGTACAGAATATCTTGGTACCGTTAAGTACGTAACCGCCGTCTTTTTTTGTATAGGTTGTTGTAACGGAGGCGGCATCCGATCCCGCACCGGGTTCCGAAAGAGCGAAGGCGCCCACCTGTTCCCCGCTGCATACTCCCGGAAGGTATTTTTTCCTCTGTTTTTCGGTTCCGAACTCCACCAATGGATAACCATATAGAGAATTATGCAACCCGATAACGGCGGCATGGGAGGCGCAACCCTTGGCCAGTTCCTCAGAGGCGATTACATACGACATGGTATCCATTCCGCCCCCGCCATACTCTTCGGGAAGCGTAATTCCCATAAGCCCGAGGTCGCCCATCTCCTTCAACAAGGACATATCCATTTTGGCCTCGGTATCAAACTCCTCCGCCCTGGGTATGAGCTTTTTCTCGGTAAAACCTCTGGCAACCTCCTGTACGGCCAGTTGATCTTCGGTCAGTTCAAAATTCATATTTTCACCCTTTACACCAAAAATTCACGCAATTTCATTTTATCCGATCGACTTTTGCCAATCAAATCATTCACTTTCGCTATTTGCTGTAATCGTAAAATCCGCGGCCCGTTTTCCTGCCGTGATACCCGGCTTTGACCATAGCCTTTAAAAGAGGCGGCGAGGCGTAATGATGATCCTTGAATTCGTCAAACAGGATTTCAGCGATATAATAAGTCGTATCCAAACCTACGAAGTCGGTCAGTTCAAGGGGACCCATAGGATAACCGCAGCCGAGCTTCATACCGTTGTCGATATCTTCTTTGGTCGCTACACCCGCCTCCAGGGTCCGGATGGCGTCAAGAAGATACGGCACCAGCAGGCGGTTTACCACAAAACCGGGGCTGTCACCGCAGGATACTACCACCTTGCCCAGTTTTTCCCCAAATCCCTTCGCTGTCTCAAATGTTTTATCAGAGGTGGCCACAGTTTTTACTACCTCGACCAGTTTCATTACAGGAACGGGATTAAAAAAGTGAAGTCCGCAAAACTGCCCGGCGCGGTTGGTGGCGGCGCCCATTTCGGTTATGGAAAGCGATGACGTATTAGAAGCGAAAATCGCATCTTTCTTAACCACATTATCTAATTCCCGATAAAGCTTGATCTTTTCATCGAGATTCTCAATTATGGCCTCGCAGACAATATCGCAGTCGGCGAGATCATTAATATTGGTTGTGCCTTTAATTTTGCCCAGGATATCTTTCTTGCCGTTCTCGTCGAGCTTACCCTTGCTGACCGCCCTATCAAGCGATTTGCCGATCCTTCCAAGTCCTTTCTGGAGAAAATCGTCATTAACCTCTCGGATGACTACATTCATGCCAGCCTTTGACGCCACTTCTGCGATCCCGGCACCCATAAGCCCGCAGCCGCAGATTCCTACCTTCTTGATTTCCATCTCAAAACCTCACCTTAAAACATTAAATTATCAATTGATAATATTTTATTTTCATTCGGCAAAAATTAAGCGATCGACAAAACCGCCTGAATCTATTTTCCCGCCTATCCAAGCCGATAAGAAACGAAAATACCGGCCGAAGTTCAAGAGATAGTTTCGCGCATATTAAGCTACTTGCAGGTCCACGAAACAGGTGATCAATAGACAATGATAGATCTGAGTCCCTCGCCCTTTCTTAAAACATCGAACGCGTCGTTTATCTTGTCCAGTTCGAACCTGGCAGTAACCAGCTCCTTTACTTTAATCTTTCCCATCCGGCATAATTCGATGAGCTTGGGATAATCCACCGGACGGCAGCCCAGCGAGCCTACTATTTCCATTTCGCGGTACATAATCTTACCGGCATTCAGGGAGATGTCTTTGTGGGTGTATCCCAGGACAACCAAACGCCCTCCACCCCTGAGGGAATTAAAAGCGGTTTCAATAGTCGTGGGGTTTCCTATGGCCTCAATCGCTATATCGGCGCCGCCGCCGGTCATCTTCTTGACCGTCTTGGTCCAGTTCTCGTCCTCTTTGGGGTTGATGGTCACATCGGCGCCGAGTTTCTTGGCCCAATTGAGCTTTTCCGGCGAAATATCGACCGCGATAACTGAACCGCCCACGGCCGCAGCGACCTGAACGATGTTTATGCCGACACCGCCGCATCCCAGGACCACCACGGTATCGCCCGGTTTTACATTGGCACGGTTCTTCACCGCGTGAAACGGAGTGGAAATAGCGTCAGCTATAATCGACCCCTCTTCCAGAGGAATTTCATCAGGTAGGTGAAAGGTATCTTTGGCGGGAGCCAGCACATATTCTGCATAAGCCCCATCGATATTGTTACCGAACATAATCATGCTTTCGCAAATATTCTCCCGGCCGGTCCGGCATGATTCGCAATGTCCGCAAGTTAAGACGGCCGGTAATAATATCTTATCGCCTTCCTTAAAACCGCTTACACCTTCGCCGAGAGCCGCCACCCTTCCCGATGGTTCATGCCCGAGAATCAGGGGAGGCTTTTTAAAGGTGGGAACTCCATGGTCTATATAATGCAAATCGGTATGGCATACTCCGCAGGCGGCGGTTTTTATCAATAATTCCCCCGGGCCCGGTTTGGGGGTCGGCACTTCCTCTATCTTTAACGGTTGGTTGGGACCATAAAAAACGGCGGCTTTCATCTCTCAAACTCCTTTCATCACAACGCTCACGCGAAATCCACGCTGGAATATCTTAATTATTCATTAAATAAATCGTCTTTCTCAACATCACCGGATTTTCTGGTGAAAATCATCGCCGAATCGTCGGATTCGTCCTCAAAACAGATTTTACATCCGTCGGCCATAAGTTCTTTCACGGGAATCAGTTTTACCTCATATCCCAGGTTTCTATAATTTTCTATTGCTTCCGCAAGGCGAGGACCGGAGGCCGAAAACCTCGGCTCCCATCCTTTATCTCTCAATGATTCGATAATATCAAAAACCATCACACTTTTTTCCGTTGCCCCCATTTTCCCCGCAACTGAAAATATAAGATTCCATTATAAAATGGTATTAAAAAAGATCATCGAGTTCGTCATCCACACCGCCTCCCGGCATTTCTCCAAATTCCTGCAAATACTTCTGGATCAGCTCGCTTTCCCGCTTGGTAAACATGGGATCTTCTTCCCACTCAAAATATACAGCGTTTCCGGGGTTTTCCAGGCTCTCAATCAGATCCCGCCTCAGGTTAGCCGTACCTTTTATTTTTATTACTTTTTTATCTTTATCCAGTAACTGAAAAACCCCATCTGATTCCGGGGCTTTTTCGACATTTTCCATATCGAGTGACAACCATAATTCCGGAGGTAAAATTACCGGAGTGATTTGCTGTCTGAGATGACACTGCAGACACCGCTCGGCTTCCAGTTTTGCTATGTTTTCTTCCAACGTTTCCTCGATAAGGCAGAATCCTTTCTTTCTTACTACCGGATCGACAATATTTCCTGTCTGTCTTTCCCGCAGGATAGCCTCAGGTTCGGTATCAAGTTTTGGATTATCTTTTTCAATTCTGACCGGCTCCCGTTCCGCCAATCCCTTACCGCCAAGATATTTATCAATTGCCTCCGCCGATTTTCTCCCGGCCGCTACGGCCTCTACTACAGAGGACGGTCCTCTCACCACGTCGCCCGCCGCGAATACGCCCGCTACTCCAGTCGCGAAATCATTATTAACTTCGAGGAGGTTACCCGCGATATCTTGACGCTGTTTGATATAATCGACAACATCCCCACGGATTTCCTGACCTATGGCGACCACGACGGAATCGGCGTCGATTTTCATAATGGCATCTTCATCATAGGCCGGATTAAATCTGCCCTGTTCATCGAATACCCTGACGCACTTCTTAAATTCAACCGATGAAACCCGGCCGTTATCAGATCCGAATCTTTTCGGACCACGGGAATTAATAATCTCGACGCCCTCCTCTTCGGCCTGCGTTATTTCCCATTCATGCGCCGGCATCTCTTTCCGCGATTCCAGGCAAACAAGTTGAACGCTTTCGGCGCCCAACCGATACGAGGTCATGGCGGCATCTATGGCGACATTTCCGCCTCCTATGACGACCACGTTACCGCTTAGATCGGGTTTTTTATTAAATTTCGCCGCTCTTAGAAAATCCAGGGCGGGATAAACACCCTTCAAATTAATATTTTCTATATCGATCATTTTACTGGCAGAAGTCCCTATGGCAATCAGGATAGCATCATAACCATCTGATTTTAGCTCCTCAATACCGTGATTCTCGCCAATGTCATGATTCATCTTGAAATCGATTCCCGCATCTTTGAAAGTCTCAAGCTCTCGATTCAGTACTTCATCAGGCAACCTGTAGGCCGGTATTCCGTGACGGAGCATACCTCCCGGTTTTTGGTTTTCATCAAATATATCAACCTGATGACCCAGTATACTGAGATAATACGCGGCGGTTAGCCCGGCCGGACCGGAACCGACAACCGCCACCTTTTTCCCGGTATCAGGATCTTTATTGACCGGCGGAAATTCATCCAGCGGAATCTCGTCTGCCACAAAACGTTTCAGACTGCATATAGCTACGGCTTGATCGATATTCCCTCTACGGCAGATATCCTCGCAGGGATGAAAACAGACATATCCGAGTATGCCGGGGAAAGGAACGCGAGACCTGATTACCTCCAGTGCTTCTTTATAACGGCCCATAGATATCAGCTTCAAATATCGTGGAATATCAATTCCGGCGGGACAGCCGCCGACGCAGGGAAGATCCGCGTCCCTGACAACTTTGGGGACATTTTCTTTATCCAGCAAGGCGCCCGTGGGGCAAACCTCGACACAGGCGCCGCAAAAACGGCATTCCGCTTCTTTAAGGTTGCCCTCTTTTAACGACCCTACCCACGCTCGATTATTTTTCCACGCCGCTCCAAGAATATCGGCCCCGCGGATATCACGACAAACCCGGACGCACCTGAGACAACCGATACAAAGATTGTAGTCTCTATCAAAAAGTGGATCGTCTTTGATAACGGGAAGATTTCCCGGGCGGTATTTGGGCGTATCGCCGGGAATTCCGATATGGTCGCAGACCTTGCCAAGTTCACAACGTCCCAGCAATATACAGCAGCGCTCTTCCACCGGTACATTGGTCGAGCAATCGGTCCTGCTGCATCCCTCTCTCTGCGCGCAGGTCAGGCAGGCGTGCGGGTGGGTGGCCAGGATTTTGCTCAACGCCTTTTTTCGAAGGCTTATAATTTCGGGAGTCTCCGTATGAATATCCATTCCGTCTTCAACGGCGGTGATACAGGAATTAACCGGTTCGTCCATCCCTTTAACCTGAACCAGGCATAGATTACAATGAGCCACTTCGCCTATGGCAACGCCCGATTTTTCACTGATAATCTTAAAATTGCCCTGATAGACACAATCGCTCAGTAATACATCACCCGTGGGAGGCAAATCGGGATGGTAACATAAACGGGGTATGTATATACCGGCGGAATCTGCGGCTTCGAGGATAGTTTTACCCTCCGGACATTCAACCCGACTACCGTTGATCTTTAAGGTGAGATTCGCCATCGATAAAATCTATTCTTACCAGGAATGCGTAATAGCTCCCGGCGTGCAAGCTTCCACGCAGGGCAACGGCGGTCTCTCCCCCGCCGGTTTGCAGCGAGCGCAATCGTATTTGATTTTCTTGCGGTGGTCCTCTTTGATGGATGAAACCTCATCATCGTAATCGTCAACAATTATCTCGAACAGTTTTTCCGGACAGGCGTCGACACAGCTATGATGATCGCAATCGATACAGAGATCGGTGTCGATTGTAATGAAATACTCGCCACTGCCATCCATGTATCCGTAGTTTGCCTTCATTTTATCACACGCCTTTCTTGCGCTGTTTTTCGATCAGTGATTTAGCGAAAAGGGCTCCGCCTAAGGCTCCGGCGATCTGGGTGTCGTGTTTTGATTTTAAAGAATTTATTTTCAATTCGCCCTCAAGACGTTTAATAACGCCGCTGTTTTTGGCGATGCCACCCGTAATCGCGAAATCTTCCTCGACGCCTATACGATCAAGAAGGCTAACCACACGGTGAGCCATGGCCGAACAATAAGCTGCCAGGACTTTCTTTTTAGACCAACCCTCTCTTAAAAGCGACGTGGCCTCGGATTTGGCGAACACCACGCAGGTCGAAGATACCGGTTCCGGCTCTTCTTCAACATCCAGAGATAAATCTCCTACTTCCTCAATAGAAACCGACAGGAGATCGGCGAAAACTTCCATGCCTCTACCGGTACCCGCTGCGCATTTATCATTCATAAGGAAATTGGTGACTTTTCCCCGATCATCGCAACGTATCGCTTTGCAGTCCTGGCCTCCCATATCGAGGATGGTTCGAACCGTCGGCCCGTACATGTAATTGCCGCCTCTGGCGTGGCAGGCTATTTCGGTAATCGCTCTATTCGCGAAGGGAACGTTCACGCGGCCGTACCCGGTGCCAACTATATAATGAATGTCATCGAGGGTCATGCCGGTATCTTCCAGAGCCCAGTTCATGGCGTTACGGGCGCTGTCGGGGCTGTCGGATCCGGTACGCATATTCGAGTATGCATAAAGCTCACCGTCAACCATAATCACGACCTGGGAACTTACCGAACCGACATCTGCTCCCGCGGTTATAATATCGGCTCCCTTCCAGTCCTTATTTTCATCGTGCCAGTTATATTCTTTCCAGCGCCAGAATTCTTGTACTTCTACTTCGCCCATTACTTACCCCTTTCACCTGCGACAAGCGCCGCCCCCAGCGCGCCGATATATTCCGCATCCTTCGGCACAATCACCTCCACCTCCAACCCGCGATTCAACGAATCCACGAATCCGGGATTATTGGAAACTCCGCCTACCAGCGCCACGTCTTTATTGATTCCCACCCGACGTACCATAGAGATTATCCTGCTGGCGATGGCGTCATGAACGGCTTTTGCTATATCGGCCTTCGGCGTTTTGGCATGTACCAGAGATACGACTTCGCTTTCGGCGAAAACCGCGCACTGCGCGTTCATGGGAATGGATTTTGAAGATTCAAGAGAGATTTTTCCGAATTCATTTAACGGTACTTCCAGTGCCCGTGCCATCGCTTCGGTAAAAGAACCCGCACCGGCGGCGCACTTTTCGTTGATGGCGAAATCCTGCACTTTGCCGTTTTCATCGCATTTCACCGCGCGTCCCTCTTCGGCCCCTACCTCGATCACCGTTCTGACCGATGGATGCGAGAACATTACCCCTTTAGCGGAAGCGCTGACTTCGGTCACGGTATCATTTGCAAACGGTACAGCGGATCGCCCCGCGCCGGTGGCGAAAATATATTTAATATCTTCTCTGGTTACTCCGGCCTGAGAAATCGCGTCATCAAATGCTTTCTCCGCCACCTCCAGCGGTTCAAATCCGGCCACCTCCTGCATTTTAACCAGAATCTCACCGTCTTTTAGTAACAAAACTTTTATTATCTTGGCCCCCATATCAATTCCGGCTGTAATCATCTTATCTCCTTTATATCAATATTCAATCTCATTCCGATCAGCTCTCCAACTTCCGAAGGTTCAGCGTTTCCATGAACGAATCGATCCTGGTCATCACCCGTTTCTCATCGAATTCACGTTCATCTCCCATGTTGCCCTCGAAAGTCATGACCGGAACGCCGGTTTTGGCGATTCCCAGGCGGTTCTCCATTATTCCGCAAGAAAGACCCTCACATCCCCTGTTCAGATGTAACATTACGCCGTCCAGTGCCCATTGTTTGACAATCTGAAGCATCATATCGGTCTTGAGATTGGGATCATAGAAATGCTGCCATTCCGGCTTGGAAAGGTTCCAATCGGCCAGGATACGTAACGCCTGATCACGGGTTGTTATCTTCTCGCCTTTCTGCATGGGAGTGGGCCTCGGGCCCCAGGTGCCATCAGGTTTTGTCTCCCAGATGCCGATCAATCCGAACGTATAAAGTGAGCCTATCGAGATAGCTCCATACTTTTCAAGATAACGAAACACTCTGAGAAAACTCCAGGGCGGCTGGGTATCCGACATCAGACGGCATCTCTCATCCGGGATCGCCGCGATCTGGTTATCGACACGGTATTTCACTTCATCGCGAAGCTCCTCGTAAAAATCGGCCACCTCTTTCGAATGTTTTGATAAGGTGCCGTGGACATATAACGAATACATGGTTTTCTCATCCAGGGGCGCGGGCTTAGCCATATTGAGAACGCATAATTCCGCCCAGGTCGAGGTCGAACGGCACTCGTTTTCCACCGCCTCGATCAAAAGCTCGTCCTGATACTTCCTGCCGGTGACTTTCTCCAGCCATTCGATAGATTCGTGCATCTGGTTGACCAGAAACATAAGCCGATTTTCATCAAGTTCATTATAGGGACCAACCGAAACATCGATACAGAAATAAGGAAGATTTTCATATTCCGCCACATGCTGATACCATTTGGCGTGGCTGCAGCAGATATGATCCTGGAAACAGAAATCGGGTTTGGGATACTCGCCCCCGAAAGCGTATTTATTCAAATACATGGAACCCCAGTAATTGCGCATGTAGCTGCAGAGATCCCGCGCCCAGCCTTTGGCTTCTGTCGCTTCCATGCATTCTTCCGAGAATTTATGATCGAAGGCTATTGAGGCCCCATACGGTTCGCCGGTAATGTTATAGACGTCGTGACCGAGCCCGGCCGGGATGGCGTCAAACGCCCAGGCTCCTCCTGTCCAGCGGATGCCGCCGTTTTTATGCGCCTCCTGATAATCCCTGTAATATTTCTGCCGAAGCTCTTTCGCCTTGGTCCAGGATTTTAACGGTTCGGTTTTATATACAGCCATAATCGCTCCTTTTTATGCTTATCTAAAACAGGTCTTCTTCGCCGATCATCTCCAGAAACGCCTCGGTCCTGATCCTGAACTGCCCCAGGGGAACCGTTACGTCAAATTCCAGAAACAACGATTTATACCCGTTATCCTCCAAGTATTTTTTCAACATCGGTATATCGCATTCATGCGGATCGCAAAACTTCTGTTGTATCAAAATCACGCCGTCAACATTGAAATCTTTGGCCATCTGAAGAACGTGCGGAAAACGCGACCGCTCCTCCCAATCCTTGCTGGGGCAGGCCGGCCTGTCTATATACCTGTTGGCTATATCCTGCAAAAGATCGCCGTTCTGGAGTTCGACTTCGTTCCAGAAATAACGCGAACCGGTGCAGTGATCGTCCGTTACTATGGTCGCGCCGACCGATTCCACCATCTTGACGAATTCGGTATCGTCATTCTCCGAGCCGACTATCATCAAACG
>CBFCYP010000032.1:0-24175 GCA_965602185.1 uncultured bacterium | reverse complement strand
CGGTCTCGACAGAGGATCGATGAACTGCTAATTAACGATGATATAATTTTGGGCCTGGTTATACCTCCGGATTTCGCCGGTAATATCAAATCTTTGAAGGGCGGGGTGGTTCAGGTCCTTGTCAATGGTTCCGACGCCAACACCGCCAACGTCGCGCTGGGCTATCACGCCGCGGTTTTCGCCGATTTTACCAGGAAATACCTTAAACCGCCGGAAAATATCTCGTTTCCCGAAGTACAGGCGAAAATCCGAATATGGTACAATCCCGGATTGAAATCGTCAAACTTCATTGTGCCCGGAATAATCGCCATAATTATGATGCTGATGGGGGCCATCCTGACCTCCACGGCCATTGTAAAGGAAAAAGAAAGCGGGACTATCGAACAGATCGTGGCCTCGCCGGTAAAGTCCTGGGAGTATATAGCCGGCAAAATCTCTCCCTATATAATTATTTCGCTGTTCGACGTTATCCTTGTGCTTGCGGCGGCATATTTCATCTTTGATGTTCCCGTTAGAGGAAGCCTGCTGCAGCTCGGCTTTTTCGCCCTTCTGTTTCTCGCCAACGCCCTCGGTGTGGGGCTGTTTGTGTCCTCGGTTTCGAAAAATGTGGTTGGCGCGCAGATGATGGCGGTGTTTATCAGCCTTTTGCCCTCTATTCTGCTTTCCGGTTTTGTCTTTCCCATAGGCAGCATGCCCAAAACGATACAGGCAATTACATACCTGGTCCCGGCCCGCTATTTCCTGGAAGTATTGAGGGGCATTTTCCTGAAAGGGACGGGTGTTTCAATTCTATGGCCTCAAGGGCTTTTTCTGTGCGCAAACGCCTTGCTTTTTTTAAGCCTGGCTTCATTTAAATTTAAAAAGACCCTGGATTGATGAATCGTATTTTTTTTATCGCCTGGAAAGAGTTCATTCAGCTTCTGCGGGACCGAAGAACGTTGACTCTGATTTTAATCGTGCCGGTAATCCAGCTCATAGTCTTCGGATACGTGGCCACCACCGAGGTCAAGAAGAATAAAATGGTCGTATGCGATTACAGCAGAACGCCTGACAGCCGCGATTTCATAGGCCGGTTTCTCTCCAGCGGCTATTTCGAGATCTACGATTACGTGGCTGATGCGAATAAAATCGACGAGTATCTGGATAAGGGCAAGGCGGTCGCGGGGATCATTATTCCGCCCGATTTTTCGAAAAACATTAAAAGCGGCAAAGACACCGACGTGGGAATCTACATCGACGGCACCAATTCCAATCTGGCTATGATTTTATCCGGCTATCTGGGAATGATCACCACTCAGTATTCCAATGAAATCAGTTTAAACTATATAAGAGGATTGGGGATAGATCCCCCCGATATCATCGAATCCAGGTCCCGGGTCTGGTTTAACGAGGAATTGAAGTCGGTGAATTTTATGGTGCCGGGAGTGATGGCCATGCTAACACTGATGCTGCTTTTGAATCTGACGGCTCTCGCCATTGTTAGAGAAAGGGAAAGCGGTACCGCCGAACAGTTATCGGTGACCCCTATAAAGCCTATCGAATTAATTATAGGGAAAATTGTTCCGCCGGTATTTATAGGGTATCTCGTAATTACTCTGGTAATGGTCGTAGGCCTGGTCTGGTTTAATATAGGCTTCGCGGGTTCGGTTTTACTTCTTTATTTTTTAGCCTTGTTTTTTGTAATCGCCGCGCTCTCCGCCGGCCTCTTGATCTCCACATTTTCCCAGACCGCCGATCAGGCAATGTGGACAAACCAGGTTTTCATTATCCCCAATATTCTGCTTTCGGGATTTATATTCCCCATCTCCAATATGCCCGAATCCATTCAGCTTGCAACTTATTTGCTGCCAATGAGATACTTCCTGCAGATCATCAGGGGGATCTTCATGCGGGGCGCCGGTTTCGCGCAACACTGGGATGAGGCGTTAATTTTGTTGCTCTGGGGAGTTGTGGTGATATTTCTTGCGTCCGTGAGGTTGAAAAAAAGGATGGTTTAGGGAATAATATTTTTATTCATTCGTATAAAACTATGAGGAATAAGGATGAGCGATCTCGGATCAGGACAGAAAGTACTGGAATGGATCACGCTGGCTTTAGCGTTAATTTTCGTCGTTATGGGGATTAGCGTGGTCTCGGGGATCTTTTTTCCCGAAAGGATGTTTCTTGAAGGTGCTATGAGATATGTCTTAGGATCTATTTTAATCGGATATGGCATAATTAGAATAACTATGATAATTCGCAGATTGAAAAAAGAAAAAAGACAAAAACCGTTTGCAGAAAAAACTTGACTTTGATTATGAATTTGGTATTTTAAAAACTTAATTTATTATGGGGTCTTTTGTTATGGGAGGTAACCCGATTTTGAAAAACCTGGTTCTTACAGCATATGCGATAATCGGAATCGTGTCGATTGCGATAGCCGGACCGGCTGACGACGCTTTGGATAAAGCTCAAGCGTTTTTTGAAAAAGGCGATTTTCAAAATGCCGCCAATGCCGCTGCCGAGGGACTGGCGGTCGATCCGGAACATTTCAAACTCCTCAGGATCTCCGGACAGATCCAGCTTGAACTTGGACAATATCAGCAGGCCCTGGGCTTTTTTGAAAAAGCTCTGGATCAAAAAAGCAAAGACATTGAAACGCTTTTTGGGGGCGGCATGTCGGCATTGAAGGCCGGCGAATATAAAAAAGCTGAGGAGTATTTTGGGCGGGGTTTGAATCGTAGAAAACAGGCCAGATTTCATTATGGTTTAGGCATGGCGCAAACCGAACTCGAAAACTATTCTGAAGCAGACCTTAACTTGAGAAAAGCCATCGACAAAGACGAAGATGTTGCCGAATACCACCTCGCTCTGGGTGAGGAAAATTACAGGAACAAAGTCTACGTCATTGCCATAAACGAGATTAATAAAGCCGTGGAGCTGAATTCGACTCTGGAACAGACTGTCCCCGACCTGTACTATAAAATCGGGGAATCATATCTCAATCTTCAAAATGTATTGAAAGCCATAGAGGCTTATAAGAGGGGTCTTGAGCTTTTTCCCGACGATATTGTAGCCTGGAAAAAGCTGGCCCGAATCTGCGAGGTTGCCAACAAACCGGCGGACGCGGTTTACTGTATCGAGAATGTTGTGAGAATCGTTCCGGACGACGGTGAGTGGAGATTTAAACTTGCCGAGAATTATCTCAAAATAAATAATAAAGAGAAATCAACCGAATCGTATGAAAAGGCTATAGGCCTGGATTACAATGTCGCCGAATCTTTCGGACAGCTCGCCCTGCTATACGCCGATCTCGATCAATACGAGAAAGCCTGGGACGCCTATACCCGCTACGAAGCGGCATTTGGTCCGCCCGATAGCACCCTTTACTGGTATGAAAAGGGAAAAGTCGGTATCAAACTGGGCTATAAAAATATGGCCTTTTTCGACTCCGCCATTTTTGCGTTCCGGAAAACTATAGAATCGGATTCATCTTTATCATCGGCTTACGAATATGCCGGGCTGGCGTTTTACTTTAAAAGACAGTATTCCAATGCCATACCTTATTTTGAAAAAAAGATCGATCTAGATTCTACCAGCGTGAATTCTTTAAGAAACCTCGCATTTTGCCTTCTTAAAGAGGAACGCTATGCCGAGGCCGCCGCCACGCTTGAAAAAACGCTGGTCGTAAAACCGGAAGACATTCAAATGCGCACCATGCTGGGTAAGATCTACTCATTCAATAAAAAATACTACGATGCCGTTAAGCACTTTGAAATTTTGCTCAACGATTACAGCGAACCACTTGACGACTCTATAAGATGCGTAATATACCCCGATTTGGGACTAAGCTATTTATCCGATGGTAAGTGCACAAAAGCGACCCCGGTTTTGCTTAAAGCCGAACAATGCAATCCCAACGATATAAGCGTTCTGCTGAATATCGCCACCTCCTATCATACCTGTAATTTGATCAAAGAGGCCAATACATATTACAGGAAAGTTTTAAGAATTGATCCTAATAATAAAGATGCTATCAGGGGTAATTTGGAAACAACGATTCAGGGCCAGGAATAACGGAGGAAATTAATGGATAAAAAAGAACCCGATCCTGACGCGATTTTTAGATATCTCGGTTTAGGATTCTATCCGGGGAAAATAAAAGAGTTTTGGGAAACTGAGGATGAGAAGAGAAAATATTTAAAGGAAGTGGAAGGCCGGGGCACCAGACCATCCATCCTCGATCGCGAAAGCTCCATGAAAAACGTGAATCTTATGACTACCGTCGATAAGATTATTTCGCTGGTAGGCGGAGCGATTCTTATAATCGCGTTTTTCTTTCCGGTTTATTCGATTGATCCCGACGGTAAGGCCATTTCGGGTTCGGGCATCTCCTATCTGCTGAACCTGCCGTTCATCGTTTCTTATGCCTTTGCGGACGGGATTATCATGATCCTGGCCTTTATCATTTTCACCTTGATTCTGCTGGCTTGCCCGGTAGCCGGGGTTTTGAATGTTCTGGGCTTGTTCAACAAAAATAGAGCCGATGAGTATTTGGCCACCGTTAAAAAATACAATCGTTTCACTTATCTCCCGATTGTTCTTTTCGTCCTTCTAATTATTGTGCTGGTATTCGGCGCCCCCCATCCTTTCGGATCTCTCGGTATAAAGGCGCTCGGCGATCACTTGAGTTTCGCGGCGATCTTCAGCATGACCAGTTACGGTTTCTGGCTCTACATCGTGGGCCTGCTGCTCGGGTTTGCCCAGTCGCGCGGGATCTAATTCTAATGGAAATTTGTTCTTTTGGAATAGAAGATGAAGTTAAGAATAGACTAATTGTAAGGAGGCTGTTGACTTGCGTCAGGTAATTTTTGTAACGATTTTGATGGTTGTGTCTTTCGGCGTGGGATTCGGAATATGGTTTGGTATTTTCCGCAACGCGCCGGACAGATCGTTGATGCATACAATGTATCAAGGGGGACCCCTTGTTATCGCGTTGCTCGCTATGCTGGTTATGCTTATGGGATTCATTATTGAGCGATCCATCACCCTTTATCACGGTGCCGCCGGCAAGGCGTCTGTTCAATCGTTTTTCAAAAAGGTGATTACCGCTATACAGAAGGGCGATTACGAAGGGGCCATCGCGGCCTGCGACAAGCAGAAGGGTACCGTTGCCAATATACTCAGAGCAGGTATTGAAAGATTTAATGTTGTCAAGGACGACGCTTCTCTTAATTTTGAGAAGAAGATCAGTGAGACCCAGAGAGCTATAGAGGAAGCAAACGCTCTTGAGGTTCCTTTGCTCGAAAGAAACCTGATCGCTCTCTCGACCATCGCCTCCACCGCCACCATGGTGGGGCTCCTGGGGACCACTATCGGTATGATCAGGGCTTTTTCCGCCACCGGCGATACCGCCACCGGGGCCATTAACGCCGAACAGCTGGCTATCGGTATTTCGGAGGCGCTGGTGAATACCGCCGGAGGTCTCGCCAACGCCATCATCGGGATTATTTCCTATAACTTTTTTGTGAACAAAGTTGACGCTTTCAACTATACCATTGATGAAGCTTCGTATGAGGTTGTTCAGCTGCTTAAAGACAAAGAAGGGAAATAGAGATGGCGAGAAAGAAAAGGAGAATAAATATAGCAATCGATATGACCCCTATGGTTGATATCGCTTTTCTCCTTTTGATTTTCTATATGACCACGACGTCATTCAAACCGCCTGAAAAATTCGAGGTGGTTCTGCCGTCTTCCGAATCTCAATACAATATGCCGGATGCCGATATTATCAATATCACGGTAAATAAAAACGATGAGATGTTTCTCGAGTATGTCATAACTGAGGTAATTCCCAACGATACCGTGATAAATAACGTTCTTGTGCCGGCAGGTGATACAACCGTGATCAGGGATTATATCGAGGTCGATCCCAGGACCTTGAACGCCGAATTCATCAGAGTACAGGCCAAGTTTCTACGGAAAGGCGGCAATCCGCCCCTCGTAGTAAAGGCGGATAAAACCAGCCGCTATGGTACCATTAAGAAAATCATGGATACTCTTCAGGATTTAAATATCAACCAGTTTTCCCTTATGACCGATAGGAAAAGAAGCACCGAGGCTTTGGCTGAAGAGCCGGCCGGTTAAAGTGAGGTGATAAAACATGGCCGGAGTAGATTTAGGCGGGGACAAACCGCAAAAAGGTAAAAAAGAAGGGCTGCGAAGACCCAAACAAAGAGTCAGAATTCGTATAGATATGACCCCCATGGTAGATATCGCGTTTCTGCTGTTGATATTTTACATGGTTACCACAGTATTTTCGCGTCCTCTGCGAATGGAGATTTCTCTTCCTCCGAAGCCTGAGCCCGGAACCGAACCTCCCACCGTTAAAATCGGGGAAAGTAAGCTCCTTCAGATTTTCGTGGATAAAAACGATTCTCTTTACTACCAGACCGGTGAAGGTATGAAACAGCCGGATAAGACCTCCTTTGTGGAACTTGCGGAACTCATCGAAGAAAAAAACAGGAATATTCCCGGTTTCACCATGGTGTTGAAAATGGACCAGACCGCTTCATACAAAATGATGGTTAACATTATCGATGAGATTCAAAGTGTGGAACGGGCGATAAACGCCGAAATCGCTCAAATGAAAGCTCTCGACCCCGCACTTGAGGATTTTTCAGTCAGGTTCAGTCTGCAGGATATGACCGCCTGGGATGAACACGTGCTGGGAATAGTCGCGGAAGGGGGGACGGTAGAGTTATGAGCACAAGATCTGTTTTGGTCGGCTCTTACGAGTTGAAAAGAATCTATCAACGCAACATGCTTATAGGATTCGGCATCGCCGGCGGGCTGCATCTGCTTATTATCGGCGCTGTCGCGATCGTAATGTCGATTAAATCAAGCCAGATAATTGACGCCCCTTCCATTGTCATCAGGTCTAAAGCCGAGCTTATCATTCCTCCTTCTATGAGCAAACCCAAGGAACAGATAAAGGTTGCCACTCCCGAACATGAAATCAGACCTTCGGTGGGCGTGCCCGAACCGGTCCCCGATGAGGAAGCGCCGGAAGAGGTCGAAATCGCCACCCAGGATGATCTGGCAGCTATGGCGCCCGTAACCCCCATCGAGGATCTTGAGGATCTCAACGTCGATATGGACGTCGAGGGGATTATTGACGAACTTCTGCCCACGCCGGATGAGTTCACTCCCTACGAGGAGGCGCCGGTTCAGATTAAAACCGTTAAACCGGAATACCCGCCCATCGCTCAGAGAGCCGGTGTCGAGGGTGTTGTCTGGGTTAAAGCCCTGGTGGACAGAGAGGGCAAAGTCCGCGACGTCATCATAGTCAAAGAGTCCGGGGCCAACGCCGGGTTTGAAGAAGCGGCTATAGATGCCGCCAAAGCGACAGTGTGGAAACCGGCCATTGCCAACGGACAGCCGATAGCCCTCTGGATTACCTACAAAGTGGAATTCGTGCTGAAACAGCAGTAACTCCAGATAAATAAGTGAATCCACAGCCTCGCGGGATAATAAAAACCGCGAGGTTTTTTTATCCCTACGGAATAAAACCGGTTTTCGATTCGTAACCTCTATAGAACGGGTAAGAATAAAACAGAAGATTACCTGGTAATCTCAGCAGGAATGGAAAGGAGGAAACAGCCATGAACGCAAAATCTATGGTAATAGGTACCTATGATCTGAAAAGAGCCTACCGGCGCAATATGCTGTTGGGGTTCGGCATAGCGGGGGGAATGCACATACTGGTGATCGGGGCTATCGCGATTGTTATAGCTATTAATACGGGCAAGCCGATCGAGGCTCAAACCATTCATATTTATAAACCAACCGATCTTATACAGCCGCCGACCATCAAAAAACCGGACAATCAAATCAAAGTGGCCACACCTCAAAACGAAATCCAGCCGCAGGTTGGCATACTCGTACCGGTACCGCAAGAGGAAGCCCCTGAAGAAGTAGAATTCGCCACTCAAAATGAACTCTCGGCTATGGTACCGGATACTCCGATAGAGAATCTCGAAGGCATCAATATCGAAATGGATGTTGACGGTATTATTGATAGTCTTCTGCCTCCCCCTGATAAATTCATTCCCTATGAAGAATACCCGGTTCAAATTAAAACCGTTAATCCTGAATATCCTCCTATAGCTCAGAGAGCCGGGGTTGAGGGGATTGTATGGGTAAACGCTCTTGTGGATAAAGAGGGTAAAGTCCGCGACGTTATAATTGTAAAAGAATCCGGGGCCAACGCCGGTTTCGAAGAGGCCGCCATCGAGGCCGCCTACAAAACCATCTGGAAACCGGCCATCGCCAACGGCCGGCCCATCGCGCTCTGGGTGACCTACAAGGTGGAGTTCGTTCTTAAATAAAGATACCCCTTTTCTCCGCGACTTCATCCGGAATCGCATATGAAAAACCCGATTCCGGATTGGCTATAATTATTGTTATCGATACGCCTTTTTCCTTTATTTAAAATTTACCAAAAACTTCTTGACTGGATTTGGACTAAAAGCCATATTACCCGCTAATATGGCACGTGAAATAATTCACTAAATACGAAGGGAGTTAAACTCAATGGATTTTGGGATTCTCGCTACCGTTTTGGGAGCAGTAGGTATCGTGTTTGCCTTAATTATTTTTCTGCTTATTAAAAGGCAGCTGGTTGAAGACGCCAAAATGAGAGAACTTGCCGAAACTATCCATCGCGGGGCAATGGTATTTCTAAAACGGGAATATTCCGTCCTGATACCGTTCATTCTGGTCGTATTTCTTCTTTTAATCTGGAAGATAAGTTTCTATACCGGGATCGCGTTTCTGTGCGGTGCGGTTTGTTCCATGCTGGCCGGATTTTTCGGCATGAACGCCGCCACTCGCGCCAACGTTCGCACCACCGAAGCCGCCAAGAAGTTCGGTCAAGCGAAAGCTTTGCAGATTGCCTTCTCCGGCGGTTCTGTTATGGGCATGTCGGTCGCTTCGCTGGGTCTGCTCGGTCTGGGAGTTATGTTCTATATATTCTTTTCTCCTGAGAACCTGGACGCTTTGAGGGTGCTTACGGGATTCTCCATGGGAGCTTCGTCTATAGCCCTGTTCGCGCGTGTCGGCGGCGGTATCTACACCAAGTCCGCCGATGTCGGGGCCGACCTGGTCGGCAAAGTCGAGGCCGGGATACCGGAGGACGATCCCCGCAATCCCGCGGTCATAGCCGATAACGTCGGCGATAACGTCGGCGACGTCGCCGGGATGGGCGCCGATCTGTTCGAATCCTATGTCGGTTCCATCGTCGCCTCCGTGGTTCTCGGTATCGCCATTGTCCAGTCATCGGGAATGGGATTCATGGGTTATATCGCTATGCCCCTGATGATCGCCACAGTTGGTATTGTGGCATCGATGCTGGGAATAATGTCGGTGAAAATATTTTCTTCCATGAATCCGGCAGCTACTTTGAGGATTGTCACCTACGTCGGCGCCGCAGTTATGCTGGTTGCAACTTACCTGTTGACCGGTTGGCTTAAGGTCGATATAGGCGTATTCTGGGCGGTGCTTTCCGGATCGATTGCGGGAATTGTCCTGGGACTTTTAACAGAATACTACACTTCCGCCAAACCAATAAGAAAGATAGCATCGGCATCGGAAACCGGCCCCGCCACCAATATCATTACCGGGCTTGCCATCGGTATGGAATCGGTTGCGCTTCCGGTAATCGTAATATGCATTGCCATCTATATCGCCTTCCAAACCGGATTTGCCGCAACCGGTAATTTCGCCATGGGTCTTTACGGTATCGGTATCGCCGCGGTCGGTATGCTGGCCACCATCGGAGTTACCATGTCCGTTGACGCTTATGGGCCCATCGCCGATAACGCTGGCGGGATATCGGAAATGTCTGGTCTGGGTCCGGATGTGAGGAAAATTACCGACCGGCTTGATGCTCTTGGAAATACCACCGCCGCTATAGGAAAAGGATTCGCCATAGGCTCGGCGGCCCTGACAGCGTTGGCGCTTTTTTCTGCTTATACCACCGCTGTCGGTCTTGAGACTATAAACCTGGTAAGTTCAAAAGTGGTAATCGGATTGCTTCTGGGCGGATTATTGCCGTTCCTCGTTGCTGCCCTAACCATGAAGGCGGTTGGCAAAGCCGCTTTCGCTATGGTAAAAGAGGTAAGGCGACAATTTAAAGAGATTAAAGGACTTATGGAGGGCACCGCCAAACCCGACTCGGATCGCTGTGTCGGTATTGCCGCCACTTCCGCTATCAAGGAAATGATCTTTCCAGGTGTTCTGGCGATTCTCGCCCCGATTCTTGTCGGATTTATTTTAGGCAAAGAGGCTTTGGGGGGATTGTTAGCCGGGGCTACCGTTACGGGTGTAATGCTGGCCTTGATGATGGCCAACGGCGGCGGCGCCTGGGATAATGCCAAAAAATTCATCGAGGGCGGCCAGCATGGCGGCAAGGGTTCCGATGCCCATAAGGCCGCCGTGGTAGGTGACACCGTCGGAGATCCGTTTAAAGATACATCCGGGCCGTCCATGAATATCCTTATCAAGCTGATGGCGATTGTATCTCTGGTGCTGGCGCCGCTCTTCAAATAATACTGATTGTTATTAGTCTCATAGGGCTGGCAACAGCCGGCCCCTTTTTATTTCCTTGCTCTTTTTCCGGTTTTTAGTTAAGATCCAATATGGTTAAATTTTTTACTTTTTTTATATCCTTTTGCGTTCTTTTTGTGTCTATTGAAATAGCAAACGCCGAGAAGGGGTTGTCGATACGAGGAGGATTTTTACGCGATACGCCCCGACAAGAAGTTTTCGATGATATGGAAGCGGGAGTAGGTTATATAGCCAGTATGGGATATGAAGTTTTCGAGAGATTCGGGGCCGACCTGGGGGTCATGCATTCGACCCATGAATACCGACTGGGCCTGAGAGGCCGCGCGGTAATGAATGATAAAGCCGAAAAGACGGCGATTTTTGTAAGGGGAAGATACCTGCCTTTGAAAACCGAGCAATACGAAATCGAGCTGGGGGCCGGACCGGCTTTTTACAGTATCTCCGGTAATGTCGAGCCGGAAGATTTCGGAATTCCCGGCGAAATGGGATTCAACGGCTGGGGCTACACGGCGGGACTCGATCTGAAGCATTTCGCTACCAAAAACCTCGCCGTTACTTTTTATATCTCCGCAAATATCGTTAAATATAGCAAACAGACTTTTAATACCATTAATATCGCCGAACCGAGCAGACTGCCTCGGGGCGACTCTATCAGTTGGGGGCTGACTCTTTTTTACAGGATCGGAAAAGTCAGTTTAGATTGAATTTTTTCAATCTATCGGTGTATATATTGTGGACGGCAGGTGAAACAAAAAACGGTTTTGTTCGTTCTAAAAATAGAAAATAAAGGAGAATCAAATGGAACAAACCCTGAATGAGCAGATTGTACCGGGAGAAAAGGAGCAAACATTAAGCTTCTGGGCCAAACTCGGCAATATTTTCGCCAGCCCCACAAAAACCTTCGAAGCGCTTGATAAAAAGCCTACGTGGCTTTGGCCTTTTTTAATCATGCTTTTGGTATCGTTGATTACCGCCTATTTTACCATGCCTCAGCAGGCCAAGCTGGCCATTGAAAACATGATGAGACAGGGAAATATCCCTGCCGAACAGCTTGAAATTGCCATAAAAGCGATTCCCATCAGCATTTTTGGCATGGCCGCTGTTACGGTTATAGTATGGTTTTTCCTGTTTACCGCGGTGTATTATTTAATCGGATCTGTTTTCCTGGGAGGAAATTCTACTTATAAAAAAGTGCTTTCTATACAGGCCTGGACTTCTTTCATAATGATTGTGTCCTTAATTATCAGAATACCTTTGGTTAATGCAAAAGACAGCGCCCTGGTATCGCTTTCACCGGCAATGCTCTTGCCATCGGATTATGTCGGCACAAAGTTTTTTACGATGCTTTCGCAATTTGACTTTTTTATAATCTGGTATTTGATCGTGTTTGGGTTGGGGTATGGCTATATCTATAAATTCAGTAAAGTAAAATCCTATTCGGCAGTTATTATTTGCTGGATCATATGGGTTGCCGTGATAACACTTTTAACTCCGTCTACGGCCTAAAGTAAATGGTGTGAATAAAAGGAGCGTTTTATGAAACCGGGAATTGCCGTCTCGATTGCCTTATGTCTGCTTATAATATTTGGGATAAATTTCGGGTTGAGCGCCGAAACCTACACTCTCGATCAATGTATCGATATAGCCCTCGAAAACAACTTCGGGGTAATAGCAGCGAAAAACTCGTATGATGACGCCCGGGTGGGGGTATATTCCGCGTGGGGCAGGCTGTTGCCGTCAATTTCAATTTCCTCGGGTACCAGCAGAAGCTGGGCCGGTTTCTCCTACTCCGATCCCAATACCGGTATTCAGATAACGGGCGGAGTTATCACGGACAGATATGCCGGTTCGCTGAATTTCAGCAAGTCATTCGCGGGGTTGGGATTGTACGATTACGCTACTATCAAGAAAAGCAAGAGCGATAAGGCTTCCTCTTTCTTCAACTACCTGAATTCGCAGAAGGACCTCGTCTTGGGCATCAAGAGCGGTTATTACGATCTGATAAAGACGAAGATGCTTCTCGACGTTGCCACGGAAGCCGTTAAAAGAGGCGAAGAAAGATTGCGCGTGGTGCAGAGTAGATATGATCTCGGTTCGGCCTCCATGTCCGACGTATTGAAATCCAAGGTCCAGTACGGTAACGATAAGCTCGATTTTGTCAGCAAAACCAATGATTATAAGTTCGCGCAGGCGAACCTGGCCTACACGATGGGAATCGATGTAAACAAGGAATTTGAGGTAGATGAGGAAGTTTCCGAGAGAGATCTTGCCATTTCATTTGATATGGCTTTAAAGGAGGCTCTTTCCAAAAATCCCGAATATAGGAAAGCCTGGTTTGATCTGGCCTCTGCGAGAAGCGTCAAAACCTTGGCGCTGACTCGCTTCTTGCCCACTCTTTCACTGGGGCTGTCTCATTCCACCAACGTAGGCGAATTCTCGGATCTGTTTGATTTCAAGCGAGATGCCGCCGGCTATTCTCTCTATGCCTCTCTCAGCTTTAACATATTTAACGGGCTTTCTGATTACGCTAATCTCAGATCGGCGAAAAATGCCGTAAATACTTACGAAGAAAATCTTGAGAATATGGAAAACTACGTGGCCCTGGAAATAAGGCGATCATTTCTGGATCTTGAACGGGCCCGGGAAGCCAGAAAGCTTGCCGAGGAATCCGTGGCGGCCGCCCAGGAAGATCTTAATCTGGTAAGGGAGAAATATAATCTCGGCGCTGCGACCATACTGGAAGTCCTGGACGCGGAGGTATCGTTCAAGCAGGCGCAGACTAGCCATGTGGAAGTGTTATTTGACTATAATCTCGCTGTGTCGCAACTCGAAAAAGCGCTGGGAAGGTAGGGTGATGTAATATGAAGAAGAAGAAATGGTTTTTAATAATCGGCGCGGCGGTTGTGCTTATTGTCTTTATTGTAATAGCTCTTAAGTCCAATCAGGTTAAAAAAACCAAAGCCACGGTCGAAATCGCTCGAAAAGGGAAGATCACTTCAATCGTCACCGCCACTGGAAAGGTCAAAGCCCAGGCCGACGTTGAAATATCGGCGGATGTGATGGGGCGTATCGAGGAGCTTCCGGTAAAAGAGGGCCGAAGAGTCAAGGCAGGACAGTTGCTGGTTAAAATCGATGACCGTTCGAGGCAGATGGATGTCGCTCAGGTCAAGGGAGCGTTGCTTTCCGCGCAATCCGCCTATGAAAAAGCGCGTATTGAGCTCAATAGAGAAAAACAATTGTTCGAAAAGGGGCTCTCATCTCAATCCCGGCTCGATATCGTCCAGAATCTTTACGATCAGGCATCCGCCCAGGTCCAGATCAGCCAGGCCACTCTCGATCGTACGCAGGATCAGTTGGATAAATGTACCATCAGGTCGCCAATGGACGGAATCGTCACCAAATTAAACTCTGAAAAAGGTGAAAATGTCGTTATCGGAACCATGAACAACCCTGGAACCGTTATTATGGTGGTTTCGGATCTTTCGGCAATTGAGATCGAGGCCGAAGTCGACGAGACCGATATCGCGTCAATTAAGGTTGGCCAGGACGTAGAAATATTACTCGACGCTTTTCCAGATACTACTTTCAAGGGAGAGGTCATCCAGGTGGGAAACTCAGCCAAGGCTTCCAGCTTCGCCGTATCGGATCAGGTCACCAATTTTCTGGTGAAGATACTAATCCTGGATAAGGTCGAGAATATCAAACCCGGAATGACCGCGTCGGTTGATATCACCACTGACTTCAGGGATGACGCTATTAAAGTACCGGCCGGAGCGGTTGTCATGAGACCCGAGGATACCGGACAGGAGAAAGAGGAAAAAGTCCCGAAAGAGGGTGGCGAATCCGATTCAACCGCGCAAACCGATGAATTTTATGATAGGGATAAAAAAGACATAGACGGGGTCTTCGTTTGTAAGGAAGGCACAGCCAGATTCACTCCCGTTTCAACCGGTATAAGAGATCAGCAATATGTGGAAATAACTTCCGGCCTGTCCGAGGGAGACAGCGTTATCACGGGATCGTATCGGACGCTGAGGAATCTGAAACATGATGAGGTTATCGATGCCCAAGAACCTAAATTCGGTTCTGGTACTGAAAATAGAGAAGGTTCGGAGTCGTAGTATTATGCTGAAGAAATCGAGGGAATTCCGATGTTAATTCAAACAACAGATTTATGGAAAATATATCAGGTCGGCTCGGAAGAGGTTCAGGCCCTTCGGGGCATCACCACCAACATAGAAAAGGGCGAATATATCGCCATAATGGGACCTTCCGGTTCGGGGAAATCGACCCTGATGAACCTCATTGGATGCCTGGATACGCCCAGCAGGGGCGAATATATTTTGAACAACCGCAAAGTCTCCGGATTGAACGATGATGAGTTGGCCTATATCCGCAATAAGGAAATAGGATTTGTTTTCCAGACTTTCAACCTGCTGCCCCGGGCCACCGCTCTGCATAATGTGGAATTGCCGCTCATTTACAACGGAACCGATTCCAAAAATAGAACCAGGAAAGCGATGGAAGCCCTGAATCTGGTCGATCTCGGGGATAGAATTACCCACAAACCCAACCAGCTTTCCGGCGGCCAGAGACAGAGGGTGGCCATAGCCCGCGCCCTGGTGAATTCGCCTTCTATTCTGCTGGCTGATGAGCCGACCGGTAACCTGGATACGGCCACGAGTTATGATATTATGGATCTGCTTACAAAGTTGCATAAGGAAGGCAATACCATTATTGTTGTGACTCATGAGCAGGACATAGCCGATTATGCCGATAGGGTTCTATTCATCCGGGATGGGCAGATAGAAAAAGACCAGAGAAAAAAGGCCGGATAAATATGTCTATTCTGAGATTCCTGGAAGGCGTGGTAATCGCGCTGCAAGCCATCTGGACTAATAAGCTCAGGTCGTTTTTAACTCTTATAGGGATTATCATAGGGGTAACCACGGTTATTGCCGTGGTCTCTGTAATCAATGGTATGGATAATTACGTGGCATCCAAAATCAACTCCATGGGTTCCAATACTTTTATTATCGATAAGGAAGGAATAGTAACATCGGAGGATGATTACTTTAAAAAGAGAAAAAGAAAAAGAATCACCATCGAGGATATGAATACCGTAAAGCGGTACTGTGAGTTATGCGCGGACGTCGGAGGAATCATGGGGGGGAGGCCGAAGAGGGTTAAGTATGGTTCAAAATATCTTGAGGATATACATATTGCCGGATCCACTCATAATTATATGGAGATATCCGACGTGGATCTCGATTACGGCCGCATGCTCAACGAGACCGACGATTTGCATGGTAGCGCCGTCTGCGTGGTGGGGCCTGATATTGTCTCAAATCTCATAGAAGACCGGCAGCCCCTGGGCAAACGGCTGAAAATCGGAAAATATTTCTATACCATAATCGGAGTGGGAAAAAAGCGGGGCTCTTTTCTGGGCATCAATCAGGATAACTGGGTGGTAATTCCTTTGAGAACCTATTCCAAATATATAGAACGCCGAAGTTCGGTAAGTATTTATGTCAAAGCGAGCTATATCGAGCATATGCAGGAAACCCAGGACCAGGTCCGTTCGATCCTTCGCACCAGAAGAAAATTGAGCTATAATCAGGAAGACGATTTCGATATCATGTCGGCGGCGACGGTTATGAACTTTTATGATAATTTCGTGGGAACCGCGTGGCTTGTTTTAATAATTATTTCCGGAATATCTTTGCTGGTGGGCGGTATAGTTATTATGAATATAATGCTGGTATCCGTAACTGAACGTACTCGTGAGATAGGCATCAGGAAAGCGATCGGCGCCAAACGAAAAGATATCTTATGGCAATTTCTGGTCGAGGCCGTTACCCTCTCGGTTCTGGGAGGCGGAATCGGCGTGTTGATCGGTATCGGGTTCGCCGCCGCCATAGGTAGCATCTCCCCTCTTCCTGCTGATGTCGAGCTATGGTCCGTGTTGAGCGGTTTGGGGGTGGCCTCGAGTGTTGGATTGGTGTTCGGTATTTTCCCGGCTATGAAGGCCGCTCGCCTGGATCCCATCGATTCGCTGCGTTATGAATAAAGGATTCATATTATGACGATTAATGAATTTAAAGAAAGTCTACGGCTGGCATTCGGCACCTTTCGAGCCCATAAACTACGGTCATTTTTGACCATCCTGGGCGTACTGGTCGGCGTTTTCACCATTATCGCGGTTGTCTCCGTGATTACCGGTTTGAACAACTCCATAGCCCGGGATATCGAGTCATTGGGCTCCAACACCCTCTATGTATCAAAATATAAACCCGGTATTGTCATGGGAAACAGGCCGGCTTCCGAAAGAAACCGAAAGGGTGTTACTTTCGAGGACGCCCAGGCAATTGCCAAATCCTGTCCCGCCATAGTGGCCGTCTCCCCTCAAAATTACTACCGGGAGCCTGGCGGAAATATAATTAAATACAAGGACCGCGACGTCAGCCGGCCGGCGTTTTTCGGTACCCTGCCCGATTATGAAATAGTCAATAACGCTATCGTGGATCGGGGTCGGTTTATAAATGAATCCGACGTTAAGTTCCGTACCATGGTCACGGTAATAGGATCCGAGGTTGCTGACGGATTATTTCCCCACGAGGATCCCATAAATAAGGTCGTCCAGATAAACGATAGAAAGTTTACCGTAATCGGGGTTCTGGAAGAAAAGGAAACCGTCGCCGGCGGCGGTGAAAACCGTTTCGCCCTCATATCTTACGGCACCTTTAAAAAAATACACCCCGAGGAAAAGGAACTCTGGTTGGCTCTTAAAGCCGAATCGCCGGAGCTTTTGCCCGCCGCCATAGATCAGGTTACCGAACTGCTGAGATATCGCAGGGGGTTGAAATACGATGAGCCCAATGATTTCGCCGTTTTTACGCAGGAAAATCTCCTTGAGATCTGGGACCAGATTACATCGGCCGTATGGTTCGTGATGATTATAATTTCCTCCATCGGTCTTCTGGTGGGAGGAGTGGGGGTCATGAATATTATGCTGGTCTCGGTTACCGAACGAACGAAGGAGATCGGTATCCGTAAGGCTATAGGTGCCAAAAGGAGGAATATACTCTGGCAATTTCTTATTGAGGCCATGGCCCTTTCGGGATTCGGGGGCATCCTCGGGATAATTATGGGCCTGGGTGTCGGTCAATTGATCGGGGCGGTCACGCCGTTGCCGGCCGACATCTCGATTCCCTGGATAATCCTCGCCTTTTGTTTCTCCGTGGGGGTGGCGCTTGTTTTTGGTATTTATCCCGCGGCAAGGGCCTCGCGGCTTGACCCTATCGAGTGCCTTAGGTATGAATGATAGTCTTGAAACAAAAATTAATAAAATATGGTTAAATTAACGGAGGTAACTGTTATTTTACGCCTATTTAAAGAGTCCCTTGATTCACACGGCAGGAAATTATGAAAAAATATCTGGCTCTAATAATCATATTTGCCCTGACTCCCGTTTTTCTTTCGGCGCAGGACAAATCGGGTTTAACCGATGAACTGGCGCCGCAGCCCGTATACATCGACTATGCGGCCTTCTATGATTCGACCGGCGATGATCTCAGGGTCGAAGTCTATTTCAAAATATTCTCTTCGGCTATGACTTTCGAGAAACGCGGCGACAGGTATCTGGCGTCTTATGAAATGGATGTGATTGTTAACAAAAAGGGCAGGCAATTTACGGGAAAGTCCAAGGGCGGCGACCTCTTCGCGGATTCTTACGAAACCACTCTTTCTCTTGAGGATTTTATTGTCAACAAGGTGGAATTCTATCTGCCGCCTGAAAATTATCAGCTGGAGGGAAAGTTAACCGACGTATTTTCGGGCGATCAGATCACCGTGAAAAAAGAAATGAAACTGAAATGGCTTAAAAAAAGAGTCCCCAATATCTCCAGCGTAGAATTCGTCAGGGAAGTCGAATATACGAAATCCAATCCCTTTTTTCTTAAAGATAATATGACTCTTATTCCTTCCGCTTCGAGAACCTACGGCTTTACCCTGCCGGTATTGTATTTTTACTATCAGATCTATAATAATCCGGATTTCAAAAGAGATTATTTCGTTGTTTACGATTTCATGCTCGACAGGAAATTTATCAAATCCGATACCGCCATGTTCACGTCGGGGGGAGGCGCGACCGGCCGGCTGGAGGAAATAAACGTTGAATCTTTTTTACCGGGAATATATACTCTCTATGTTCATGTCAGTTCGCCGGGAAGCGACCTGGAAGTGGAAACCGAGGCCGATTTCATTGTTGAATGGTCGGCCATGTCTATTGTGTTGAACGATTATGAAACCGCCGTGCAGCAGCTCAGGTTTATCGCCTCGGACGATGAAAAGAAATGGCTTTTAAGTGCCCCCGATGATAAAAAGCTGGAATACTGGAATCAATTCTGGGAATCAAAAGATGAATCTCCCAATACTCCGGAAAACGAGATTAAAGAGCTCTATTACAGACGTCTGCGTTATGCCGACGTCAATTTCGGCGTATTCGGGCGCAACGGATGGAAATCCGATATGGGTATGGTTTATATTACTTTCGGTCCGGCTGACGAGATCGAACGCCATCCTTTCGATACCGATTCCAAGCCTTACCAGATCTGGTATTATTATAATGAAAAATTGCGGTTTGTTTTTATTGATTATAACGGTTACGGCGAATATGAACTGCAGTATCCGTACAACGGTGATATACGCAATCTGAGGTAACTCATGAATAAATTAAGAATATTGTTTCGTCTGGCTGTTTTTACGTTTGTATTCGCGAACAGTCCCGCAATTTCCGGAGATAAATCGTTGATTTTATTTTCAGACTATGCCGTTTATAAGTACGATGACGGCTCCGATAAATGCTATGTCGAAATTTTTTACAATCTTCTGAGAAATGATTTGAAATATTACCCCGATTCATCCGGATTCTCCGCTATTATGGATTTCAAGCTGGTCCTGGGCGATTCAACCGGAAATCCTCTTGATTCGTTGTCCTGGAAAGCCGGATCCAGAATCAAAAGTCTGTCTGTACTCGAAGATTCCGATTATCTGATATCCGATGTTTTCGGGGAGCTTTTTGAACCCGGATCTTACACGGTTAATTTATCCGTAACCAATGACGGAAACGTCGGGTGGAACTCCTTCAAACTGGATGTGCCTTCTCCTGAGGAAACCGCCCTGGCGGTCTCATCCATAGAATGGGCCTACGAGATCAAGGCCGACAGCGCCGGCAAACTGCTAAAAAACGGCTATCGCGTATTGCCCAATGCCTCCGGCCGGTTCCAGCAGGAAGACAATATCATCTATCTTTATGCGGAAGCCTATAATATCGATATGTCTCCCGATGCCGATAGCACTTATAACGCGATTATGGAGATATATAATTCACAGGGAGATCTTTATAAGACAATCAAACCGGTTAATTATATTAAACCCGGAAAATCGGCGGTTATCGCTACCGGATTTTCGATTGCCGCTTTCGAAGGTGGAATGTATAAAATGAAACTCATCCTGAAGGATGGAGATCGCACGGCCCGAACGGAAAAAAGCTTTTCGGTTATCCCGTCTACTGAAAAAACGCGGCTCAGGATAATGCAGTCAATATTGGGCGATTATCCCGGAGGGAGCGGTATACAGAATGAGGAACAGGCCAAGAAATTTCGGGCTGATTTGATATACATAGCGACGGCGGAGGAGTTGAAGCTTTATGACTCGCTGAATCTTCGGGGTAAGGAGAACTTCCGGAAAGAGTTCTGGGAACCCAGAGATACTGATCCCGCCACCGTCGTTAACGAATTTCAACTGGAACATTACAGACGCCTGAAGTATGTCGAGGAGCATTATTCGCGTCACGGCGGTATGATTCCGGGCTGGAAAACCGATCAGGGACGCGTTTATATCCTTTACGGCGAACCGACCGAGATCGAAAGAAATCAATCTTCCATTCAAACCAGATCCTGGGAAAAATGGTGGTATCACGGGCTTGAAGGCGGAGTGTATTTTATTTTCGTCGATTACGAGGACACCGATAGTTATGAATTAATCCATTCCACCAAGCAAAATGAGATGAAGGATGAAAACTGGGAAAACAAGGTAAATATGACGATTTATCAGAGATAAACCACTGCCCGAATTTTACCGCCAAACTCCGCGATAATTATTATAGATTAAAGCTAATATATTCATTAAATTTACCAGGAGGATTGATTGTGAAAGATAAACCTGAAAATAAAAGCCTCGAGGTTTCGAATTCAATCGCCGGGGAGAAGGAGGAGATTCTCGCCGATTCCTTTAAAATATTAAGCTCCGACCTGGATCTCGACGCGGTTATTAAAAATTCTCTCGGAATTATAATTAAGAGATTTAAGGCCGAGGCCGCGTGCCTGTTCCTTATCGATTTGCATAATTATAAACTCAAATCTTGTTGTGCCGGTTGCGCGTCCCCCAAAAAAATACATATCCTGCCGCTGGAAAACGAAGATCAGATCGCGGGCTGGGACTTGGTCTCGAGGGAACCGTTTCTCCTGAAGGATCTTAAAAAGAATAGCGATTTCGCCGGAACGGTTCATAAATACCTGGATTTTTACCCTGAAAGCATCATAGGGATTCCTTTATATGAGGGGGGAGAATTCCTGGGCGTTATTCAGGCCATAAATAGCGATAAAAGACATTTTTCTGATAAAGATCTGGGATTGCTTAAAGTACTGGCGGAAAGAGTCGGTATTACCCTGCGTAATGCCTGGATACTGCAGGAGGCCAACAGGGCGTCCGAAGAGGCGAAATCGCTGTATGAGGTGGGCATCGCCCTCTCGGGTTCGCTGGAACTGGATGAACTCCTGGATAAAATCCTCGAAAATTTGATCAAAGTCATTGATTGCGATATCGCCATGATCTACCTGGTTGACCCGGGAAAAGGCACCATTAACCAGATTGCGATCCGGGGACTGGATGATATCCCCGCTGATCAGCTGCGTCTCAAGGTTGGTCAGGGCATCTGCGGACGGGTGGCGGAGACCGGCGAGGGCGTGATCGTTTCCGATGTTAATGAAAACAGCGATTATATAGCCTGCAGAACCACAACCAGATCCGAAATGGCGGCGCCCTTAATGGTAAAGGACGTTGTGGTGGGTGTATTGAATGTGGAAAGCGATAAACATGACGTTTATAAAGACCATGAGCTCGAACTTATGAACGCCTTCGCCAGCCTCGCGGCGGTCTCCATTGAACGGGCCAAATTGCATAAACAGATGCTCTCGGCCAGAAGATTGGAGCATGAACTCGCGATTGCCCGACGTATTCAGAAAACATTTTTGCCCTCGGGCAATCCCGGAATTAACGGTTTTGATATTGCCGGGCTTAATATACCATCAGCCGAAGTGGGAGGGGATTATTATGATTTTATCCCCATTGTGGAAAATCAATACGGAATCGCCATAGGCGACGTTTCCGGAAACGGAATACCGGCATCGCTCATTATGGCCGCCTTCAGAGCCAGTCTTAAAGCCGAGATCAGGAATAATTTCGCCATAAGGGCTATTTTAAGTAAGGTAAACAATCTTCTTTTTGAATCAATCGAAAGAGACCGCTATGTAACCGCAGCCTACGGTGTCCTGGATTCCAAAAATAAAATCTTCACTTTTTCCAATGCCGGGCATAATCATCCGATCCTGTTCAGAAGCTCCGGAGAGCTTCAATATCTCAAAGAAGGGGGAATGGCCCTGGGTATTTTCGCCAATTCGACCTATGAGGAAAACTCCATATTCTTTAAATCCGGAGATATTGTGCTGTTTTATACTGACGGAGCTACCGAGATTATGAATGAGAATGAAATCGAGTTTGGTGAACAAAGATTGATCGACTCTGTGGTTGCCTCGAAGGATAAATCAGCGGCAGGGATTGTTAATTATATAATCGACGAAGTAAAAAAATTCAATAAAGACCGCGAATTTGACGACGATATAACATTGATTGTTTTAAAAACGTTATAATTTTACCCATTTGTTATAAATCATAACATACTCGCCTTTTATAACTTATTTATCTATAACCGATTATGAAATCAATTCTATGTGTTATTTATCATCACCAAAAACCCGGATATTACAGCCGCCCTCAATTTATAACCTGTTGTTAGTTATAATTTTAGTGAATCCTAATTTTGGCACGATCGTTGCATTATGTAAAAGCGTAGTTTGCTTCTCTCCCCTCAGTTACTTGGGTTGGGGCCGCCTTGATGAGGGGCGGCCCCAATTAAGACCGGGGGGGATGACGACAACAGAAGAAGGTCAACAAAGGGCATAGCGAATCACAACGAATGTATTAAGAAAGAGGTTTTAATAGCCCACGCGGGTATGAGGTAGAAATGGTTCAATTTTCAAAAGATAGACTGAAATCAGAATTCGAGACTCTGGCTGTCATTCATCTCGACTATCTTTACGGTATGGCTAAAATGTTGACCGGCGACGCCACCTATTCCGAGGATCTTGTACAGGATACTTATCTCCGGGCGTATAGTAAGTTCGACATGTTTACCCGCGGTACCAACTGCCTCGCCTGGCTCATAAGGATTATGACCAACACATTTATAAATCAGTATAATAAAAAGAAGAAGACTCCGGCACATCAGGAACTTAACCATGATATCTGCCATGACGAAAGTAATAATAATTCCCGAAACGCTGAAAACCCCGAGACCGTTGACGATGAAAAATTGTTGAATTATTATGTCACCGACCATGTCAAAAAGGCCATAAACTCCCTGCCGGGCGAGTACAGGATAATGGTAATTTTGTCTGATCTGAGAGGGTTACCGTATCAGGATATCGCCACTCATCTCGGCTGTCCGCTGGGAACCGTCCGGTCGCGCCTTTCACGCGGAAGGACTCTTCTCAAGAGAAAACTCGAAGCCCTGAATAATTAGCGGTTCAACAAAAATCCAAATATACTTGACACAAGAAGGTATTCTTTTTAGTTTATAGATTCGTAAATATGGGCCCATAGCTCAGTTGGTTAGAGCAACTGACTCATAATCAGTGGGTCCCAGGTTCGAGTCCTGGTGGGCCCATTTTTTATTGGATTAAATTACCAAGCGGCTTCGGCTGGCTATCTTAAACTCCTATAAATCGGAGCCGGAATATGATGTATATTTGTCGCTATACCTCCAGTTTAAACTGCCCGGGTGGGGAGATGAATCCTATCAACTTCCTGCCCAGGTCCGCATTCAGAGACCTCAGGATTCTGTACTCATTCATAGCGGCGTCCTTATCGCCGGTCAAAAGATACATTAATGCCAGGCTATAGTGAACGTTGGCGTCATCCGGTTTAGCCCGCACAGTGGCCTTAAACGCCCGTATGGCGTCCTCGTAACGTTCCTGTTCGAACAACTCGAAGCCTTTCAGGAAAACGTCGTTGGTTTTTGGATTAACGCTTTTCATAACACAAACGCTCCATCCCCTCCGAAGGTTCATGTTTTCAATAGAAATTGATTTATCATCAGCCAATATCGCGAATGGCGATCGGGCTGCGCAAGTGTTTTTTTGGTTTTTTTCGCTTCGCCCGGCGCCCG
>CBFCYP010000031.1:0-25394 GCA_965602185.1 uncultured bacterium | reverse complement strand
CGTATTCACCTTTGATCCCAGCTTTATGCAGGCGGGGGTTTATAATGTATTATTCCGGGCCTTTGACGGGGAATTATACGATTCCCTGTGGGTTGAAATTACGGTTAATGATTTCGGATTTCCTCCGGTACTCGATTCCATCGGCTCGCAAATAGTAATTGAGGCGGAAACGCTGCAGGTTTTGGTTACAGCCAGCGATCCCGACAGCACCATACCTCAATTACTGGCCGGACAGCTTCCCGCCAATGCCGTATTCGTGGATTCTCTGAATGGAACCGGATTGTTAACGTTTATTCCCGATTATACTCAAGCCGGAATCGATACCGTCCTGTTTATAGCGAGCGACGGCTCCCTTTCGGATTCTGAATATGTAGAAATAACAATTGTTGATGTTGGTAACCAGCCTCCGGCTCTCGATCCGATCGGGCCGCAGGTCGTAAATGAAGGCGATACGCTTCAAGTTGTCGTATCATCATCGGATCCCGATGGCACGATTCCGGCGTTATCCGCCGAGAATATGCCCGCCGGCGCAACATTTAACGATAGCCTTAATGGTAACGGTCTGTTTGAATTTATACCTGATTACAACCAGGCCGGACCGTATACAGTTAGATTTATAGCTTCTGACGGTATCGCGGCCGATACTCAACTCGTCGATATTACCGTCAATAATGCAAATCTCGCGCCAGTACTGGATACTATACCTTCGCCCCAAACCGTGGCTGAAGGATCTTTGTTGCAGGTCACTGTCACATCAAGCGATCCCGACGGAACAATTCCGATATTGAATGCAGAAAACCTGCCCCCCAACGCCGTATTCGCCGATTCCGGAAACGGCAGCGGTTTGTTTGAGTTCACGCCTGATTATAGCCAGGCCGGTCCGTATCAGGTATTGTTTGTAACCACCGACGGCGATCTCGCCGATTCGCAATACGTAGATATAGATGTAAGTAATACCGACCGCGCGCCCGCTCTCGATCCGATTACACCGCCCACAATGGCCGAGGGGGATCATCTTGATTTGCGTGTGACGGCATCCGATCCGGATGGTGATATTATCACTCTGCTGGGGGAATTTACCTCAGCTAATATGGTTTTTGCCGATTCCACCGGAGGAGTGGGAGGCTTAACCTTCGATCCCGATTTTACTCAGGCGGGTGTTCACCAGGTGCGATTTATAGCCTTATCCAACGCTCTGGCCGATACCCAGCTTGTTGATATAACGGTAACTAATGTTGATTTACCGCCGACTCTCGATCCAATCACGCCTCCTACCATTGCCGAGGGCGATCATTTAGATTTGAGGGTAACCGCTTCCGATCCCGATGGTGATGTAATCAGTTTGACCGCGGAGTTCACCTCCGCCAATATGGCTTTTGTGGATTCCACCGGCGGTGTCGGGGGTTTGATCTTCGATCCCGATTACACTCAGGCTGGCATACATCAGGTCAGGTTTATCGCGCAATCGAATACACTGGCCGACACCCAGCTGGTGGATATAACCGTAACGGAGGTTGATTTACCGCCGGTATTAACGGATATACCGCCTCAGAGCGTACCTGAGGGCGGTCATCTGGAATTCCAGGTGACGGCTGCAGATCCTGATGGCGATTCCATAGGACTGACAGCCGAACTGCTGATCCTCAATATGATCTTTGTAGATTCCACCGGTGGGGTGGGAGGATTCACGTTTGATCCCGATTCGACGCAAGCTGGTTTTTATCAAGTCAGATTTATTGCTGTTTCGAACGCTCTGGCGGACACGCAGCTGGTCGATATAACAGTCGGCAACGTTGACCTGCCGCCATCTATTGATCCGATTACGCCGCCGACTGTCGCCGAGGGCGATCATCTCGACCTGCGGGTGACGGCTTACGATCCTGATGGTGATATAATCAGTTTGACGGCGGAGTTCACCTCCGCTAATATGGCTTTTGTCGATTCCACGGGAGGTATTGGCGGTCTGACCTTCGATCCCGATTATGCTCAGGCCGGCCCTCATCAGGTTAGGTTTATAGCATTGTCAAACGCTCTTGCCGATACCCAGTTGGTTGATATAACGGTGACCAACGTCAATCTTCCGCCGGTACTCGATTCGATAGTCACGCCGCAGACAATTGCCGAAGGTGGAACGTTGCAGATAACCGTAACGGCGTCAGATCCCGACGGCGCGATTCCGGCGCTGGTGGCTTTGAATATTCCGCCGAATGCCAACTTTGTGGATTCATCAAATGGACTGGGCCTGTTCACCTTTAATCCCGATTACGCGCAGGCCGGTGATTACCAGGTGTTGTTTATAGCATCCGACGGTGATCTTTCCGATTCGCAGTATGTTGATATAACAGTAAACAACTTTAACCGTTCGCCGGTTTTGGATCCTATTGTCTCGCCGCAATCGGTGGATGAGAATGACACTCTATATTTGAGAGTAACGGCCGGCGATCCGGATGGCGATATACCATTTCTCTCAGCGTTCAACATACCGATTAATTCGTCTTTCGTCGATTCCGCGAACGGAGCGGCGGGATTTGTATTTACGCCCGATTATACCCAGGCCGCCATCTACCAGGTATGGTTTGTAGCCTCAGACGGCGATCTGGCCGATTCGCAAATGGTCAATGTTATTGTAGCAAACGTCAACGCCCCGCCTGTAATAACGGTTGTGGGTCCGCAGACGGTGACCGAGGACGATTCGCTTCTGTTCACCGTAAGCGCCAGCGATATCGACGGCACGACACCTGATCTTTCTTATTTCGATGGCCCGGCTAATTCTTTGTTTGAAGACAGCTTAAACGGTATCGGGTTATTCAGATTCTACCCCGACTTCACTCAGTCGGGATCATACAATGTGGGTTTTGTAGCTTTTGACGGCTCGCTCGCGGATACCGGATTTGTAAATATAACCGTATTGGAGGTGGGCAACCAGGCGCCGATCTTATCGCCCATAGGTTCTCAAACCATTGGCGAGGGCGAGACGTTGCTTGTTGTGGTCTCGGCCGTCGATCCGGACAGCTCCATACCGCAGCTTTTGACCGGAACGCTTCCTCCCAACGCCGCATTTGAGGATTCTCTGAACGGGCATGGTCTGTTTACATTCATGCCCGATTACACTCAATCGGGTATCGATACGGTATTGTTTATCACCACGGACGGAGCCTTGTCCGATTCCGAATATGTTCAGATTACTATTACAGAAGCGGGGAATCAGTATCCGGTGCTGGATTCCATAGGATCTCAATCCGTAGACGAGGGAGACTCGCTGATATTAACAATAACCTCCAGTGATCCCGATGGAAGTAATCCGGGTCTTACAGCCTTGAACCTGCCTGCGGGAGCCGATTTTATTGATAATGGCGACGGTACCGGCGATTTCTCGTATTATCCGGGATACTTCGATGAGGAATTATACACTGTTACCTTTATAGCCTCCGACGGAGTACTTGCCGACACCGAGATTGTCGATATTACCGTCAACGATACTCCCAGGCCGCCGGTATGGAATCCCATTGCGGACAGAGCCGTATTCGAGGGTGAGGCCATCAGTTTTGTGGTTCAGGCTGCGGATCCTGATTTAACCATCCCTGCTTTGAGCGTTGTACCCCTGCTCGAGAACGCGGCCTTTACGGACAGCCTGAACGGACGAGGGCTGTTCACATTCTCGCCCGATTACACTCAGGCGGGTCAATATACATTGACCTTTATAGCTTCGGACGGTACGCTGTCCGATTCCGAGTTTGTAGAGATATTTGTATTCGAGGCCGGCAACCAGCCGCCGGAGATAGATTCAATAGGCCCGCAAACCGTAATAGAAGGCGAACATCTCGAAATCCTTATAACGGCTAGCGATCCCGAAGGTGCGATTCCCGCTTTGCAGGCGTTTAACCTTCCCGCTAATTCGGTTTTCGCTGATTCCGGTGATGGCACGGGTTCGTTCGCTTTCGATCCCAATTTTACTCAATCAGGTGTTTATAATGTATTATTCCGTGCTTTTGACGGGGAATTGTACGATTCCCTGTGGGTTGAAATAACAGTTATAGATTTCGGATTCCCGCCCACTCTTGATCCCATAGGTCCGCGGTCGGTTACCGAGGGAGAGACTCTGCATGTATCAGTTTCGGCCTCCGATCCCGACGGCACGATTCCGCAGCTATTGGCGGAGCAGCTTCCCGCCAACGCCGTATTCGTGGATTCTTTAAACGGAGCGGGATTATTGACGTTCATCCCCGATTATACGCAGGCGGGCTTTGATACAGTATTGTTTATCGCCACCGACGGCGCTTTGAGCGATTCGGAATACGTCGAGATAACAATTATTGAAACAGGGAACCAGCCGCCGGCGCTTACGCCTATTGATTCGCAAACAGTTGACGAGGGTTCATTGCTGCAATTCGTGGTTAACGCCAGCGATCCCGATAGTACAATACCGGTATTATCGGCGGAAAATCTTCCCCCGGGAGCTGTTTTCAACGATAGTCTCAATGGCAACGGTCTGTTTGAATTCATACCTGATTATACCCAGGCCGGACCGTATACGGTTAGATTTATCGCGTCGGACGGTTTCGTAGCCGATACGGAATCCGTTGATATTACCGTTAACAATATAAATCTCGCGCCGGTTCTGGATTCGATACCAACGCCGCAGTATGTCGGCGAGGGTGATTCGCTGATAATAATCGTAACCGCCGGCGATCCCGATCCGGCTACTCCTGCTCTCTATGCAGAAAATATCCCGGTAAACGCTACGTTCATCGATAATAATAACGGTACCGGCGATTTCAGATTTTATCCCGATTATTTCCAGGCCGATTCCTATCAGGTTTTATTCATAACCTCCGACGGCGATCTGGCCGATTCGGAGTATGTTGACATAATCGTTAATGACGTTAATCAAATACCGGTGCTGGATTCCATCCCAACGCCGCGGATAGTTGTCGAGGCCGATTCGCTGTTATTTACCGTAACCGCCACCGATCCCGATTCGGTCATTCCGGCGTTATCGGCCGAAGGTTTGCCTCTTAATGCGACGTTTATAGATAATAATGACGGCACCGGCGATTTCAGATTCCTGCCGGATTATACGCAATCAGGTTCATATCCGGTGCTCTTTATCGCGAGTGACGGTCTGGATGCCGATTCGCAGTATGTCGATATCGATGTCATCGAATTCGATCTCCCGCCGGTTTTGGATTCCATTCCGACGCCACAATTTGTCGATGAGGCCGATTCGTTACTGTTTGCCGTAACCGCCAGCGATCCCGATCTAACCATACCAACCCTGACCGCTGAAGGGCTGCCGCTCAATGCCACCTTCATAGACAACAACAACGGTACCGGCAATTTCAGGTTCCTGCCCGATTATGCCCAGGCGGATTCATATCAGGTACTGTTTATCGCATCAGATAGCGTTCTGGAGGATTCTCAATATGTCGATATAATCGTAAATAATATAAATCGCGTGCCGGTACTGGATACTATCCCGACGCCCCGATTTGTGGACGAGGGAGATTCGTTATTGTTCACGGTGACAGCATCCGATCCGGATGGAGTGCCGTCGCTGGTTGCCGATAGTCTTCCTGCCAACGCTACATTTATCGATAACGGAGACGGTACCGGGGACTTCAGGTTTTTACCCGATTATTCGCAGTCGGGATTATATACGATTCTGTTCTATGCAACCGATGGCGAAGATGCCGACTCGCAATACGTCGACATTACGGTAAACCATATAAACCTACCTCCAGAGTTAGATCCTATCGGCCCGCAGGCCGTATCCGAGGGAGATTCCTTGATACTGGATATCGCGGCATCCGATTTCGACGGAACGATTCCGGTTCTGACGGCCCTGGATGTTCCTCCCAACGCCAGTTTTGTGGACAATAATGATGGAACCGGGGTTTTCAGATTCGACCCGGATTACTTCCAAACAGGAATCTATTATGTCACCTTTATAGCCTCTGACGGCATATTGCCGGATTCAGAAGTTGTCGAAATCACGGTTAATGACACACCCAGGCCGCCGGTTATAGATCCCATAAATGACAGATCGATTTTCGAGGGTCAGACGGTCAGCTTTATGGTAACCGCGATCGATCCGGATCTTACTATCCCCACCCTTAGCGCGCTCAACGTGCCGGTCAACGCTTCCTTTACCGACAGCCTGAACGGACGCGGCTACTTTACCTTCTCGCCTGATTATACTCAAAGCGGCACATACGTTATAACATTTATTGCCTCCGACGGTGTTCTCGCCGATTCCGAGGTCGTGAATATATTCGTATTTGATGTCGGCAACCTGCCGCCGGAGATAAGTCCGATACCGCCGCAGACGGTTATCGAGGGAGAGCATCTCGAGTTTGTCTTATCGGCGTCCGATCCCGATAGCACAACTCCCGCATTGCAGGGGCTGAATCTCCCGCCCAATGCTACATTCGCCGATTCAGGTAACGGTCATGGATTGTTTGTGTTCGATCCCGACTTCACGCAGGCTGGAATAGACTCGGTATTATTCCGCGCTTTCGATGGAGAACTATATGATTCTCTCTGGGTGGAAATAACTGTTATAGATTTCGGATTCCCGCCCGAACTCGATTCCATAGGCCCGCAGACCGTCACCGAAGGTGAAATCCTGTATGTCTCGGTCTCGGCTTCGGATCCGGACAGCACGTTTCCGCAGCTTCTGGCGGAACAGCTTCCGGTTAACGCCGTTTTCGAGGATTCGGCAAATGGCCGCGGATTATTAACGTTCACGCCGAATTATATACAATCCGGAATCGATACGGTTCTGTTTATCGCAACCGATGGAGCTCTTTCCGACTCCGAATATGTGGAAATAACAGTTATAGAAGCCGGCAACCAGCCGCCGGTACTCGGCGATATCGGGCCGCAATCGGTTGACGAGGGAGATACATTGGCGTTTATTGTAACGGCATCCGATCCCGACAGTACCATACCGGTCTTATCCGCGGTAAATCTGCCGGCCAACGCCAGCTTTGTCGATAATTTCGACGGCACCGGCTCGTTCGATTTCTATCCCGATTACACCCAGGCCGGGGTCGATACGGTCCTCTTTATCGCCGCCGATAGCTCGATCGTCGATTCGGAATATGTCGAAATTACCATTTATAATATTAATTTGCCGCCGGAACTCACACCTATCGCGCCGCAAACCGTAAACGAGGGCGAAACATTACAGCTGATTGTAACAGCTGCCGATCCGGATGGCACCATACCATCATTGTTCGCAGATTCGCTGCCTGTAAATGCCTCATTCATCGATTCGTCAAACGGAACAGGCTTGTTGGAATTCATGCCTGATTATACTCAGGCCGGCGTCTATAGTGTATTGTTCATCGCTTATGACGGTTTACTGACCGATTCTCAATTTGTCGAAATAACGGTTCTGGATATCAATCTGCCGCCGGTATTCGATCCCGTTGCCGATCAGCAGGTTGTGGAGGGCGACAGCCTCTTCTTTACCGTGCAGGCGACCGATCCCGAAGGTCTTATCCCATCTCTCTACGTCGATTTCCTGCTGTTTAATTCGACATTTACCGATAGCGGCGATGGTACCGGGCTTTTCGAATACCGTCCGAACTATACGCAGTCTGGCGTGGATACAATGATATTTATTGCCGGCGATGGTATTATGGAGGAATCGTTAAAAGTCCAGATTACGACGATTGAGGCAGGCAACCAGCCTCCGGTTTTGGATCCTATTGGTTCTCATATTGTATATGAAGGCCAGCAGTTACAGTTCAACGTTTACGGCAGCGATATAGACGGCCCGCCGCCGGCCCTGGACGCCATCGGATTGCCGGTTAATTCAGTATTTATCGATTCTTCGAACGGTGTGGGCACGTTCACGTTCAATCCCGACTATTACCAGTCCGGAAGTTACGATGTGTTGTTTATCACTACTGACGGCGATCTCGCGGATTCGGAAAATGTCGAAATCGTGGTCAACAACGTCAACCAGCCGCCTGTGTTGACCCCGATCGGCAATCAAACGATGAATGAGGGCGATTCGCTGGGTATCTATATAGGCGCGATCGACCTTGACGGCGACAGCATCTCAATGACAGCCGAACCGTTGATCGCGAACATGACCTTCGTGGATTCCGGCAACGGTTCTGCATTCTTCCAGTTTATGCCGGATTATACTCAAAGCGGCATTTATAATGTTACGTTCGCGGTTACCGACAGCGTTGACGCCGATACCGAGTTCGTGCAGATTAATGTTATCGAAGTCGGCAACCAGGCGCCCGCGCTCGCGCCTATAGATTCCGCCTACTTCATCACGGAAGGGTATGTGCTCGATATTCCGATACTGGCGATCGATCTGGACGGCGATTCCCTTATATTATCCGCTGATTCGCTGGTTGAAAATATGACTTTTGAGGATTACGGCGACGGTACGGGATTATTCAACTTCTCGCCCAGCTATTTGCAGTCCGGCGATTATACGGTCAATTTCCACGCATTTGATGGTATAGAGTACGACTCCGCTATTACGTTCATACATGTTGCAGAAGAGGGAAACCAACCTCCGATATTGGATCCTATCGGTCCGCAGACCGTACCCGAAGGTGACAGCCTGGTAGTCGATGTTTCCGCCATAGATCCCGAAGGAGCCATACCGTATCTCTATGTATCTGGAAATCCTGATTCATCCTATTTTGTTGACTATGGTGACGGAACCGGGAGATTTGTCTTTTATCCCGACTTCTACGACGCTGGTCTTGATACTGTCAGATTTACCGCGGTCGATGATGGCGGATTCGCCGACTATGAAGACGTCTTGATTACGATTGTGGACGTTAATCTCCCGCCCCATATAACATTTACGGGTGATACTACAATACAACAGGGAGATACAACCTTAATTTCGATAATTGTTACAGATTCCTCCGACTATCAGCCGGGCGCGATCGCGCTTTCGCATGGCTATCTGCCCCTGAATTCGGAATTCAGAGTTTCCGGCAACGGCACCGGACTTCTGGCGTTTTATCCCGATTTCAGTCAGATCGGCGCCGATTCAGCTTTAATTATCGCAACCGATAGCGACGATCCTCCGTTAACCGATATGCGCTGGATACACTTCATCGTATATCAAACCAACCGCGCCCCGATATTCCCCAATCCTTCACCGGGGGTTGTTAACGAGGGCGATACTTTGGTCATGGATCTTTCCGCCACCGATCCCGACGGCGATTCGATAATTATGTTCATCAATTGCGATTGTCCCGATCCCTTGCCTGCTCGCTCGGAGTTCGAGGATTTCGGTGATGGCACCGCAAGATTTACGTTCTATCCCGACTTCACCCAGTCAGGCATCTACGTGATATATTTCGCCGCCACCGACGGCGAATTGACAGTTACTCGACCCACATTGGTTCAAGTGGTGGAAATGGGCAACCAACCGCCCACTCTGAATCCAATCGGCAATCTGTCTATTGTTGAAGGCGACACACTTGATGTTCATATAACTGCCACCGATCCCGATTCTACAATCGGCACTTTCGTTATGGAGGGGAATCCTCCGTGGAACCTTGTATTTACGGATTCATCGAACAACAGTTCCTCAATGCATTTCGAGCCGTTGTATAATCAATCCGGCGTTTATGATATGCTGGTTATATTTACCGATGTCGGGGGAGTGGCAGATTCGGAATATATCGATTTAACCGTTATTGAGGCCGGAAACCAGACTCCTCAACTCGATCCTCTGCCTGACAGACAGATAGAGGAAGGCGGTATGGTGGAATTCCTGGTTCATGCCGTCGATCCCGATTCCTCAATTCCTTCCTTGGAGGTACATAATTTGCCGGAAAACGCCTCCTTCTCCGATTCCGCTAACGGTATGGGTTATTTTATATTCACTCCAAGTTATTTCCAGGCTGGGGCATATCCCATCACATTCCTTGCTATCGATTCGGAAAATCCTGCTATAGCGGATTCCATTATTGTAACTATAACCGTCACGGATGTCAACCGGGTGCCTGTAATCGAACCTGTCGGACCGTTCACCCTGAATGAAGGCGACACTCTGATATTCGACGTAGTCTCTCACGATCCCGATAGCACAACTCCCAACCTGGTAGTGCTCTCACCCCCGAGAAACTCGACATTCATAACTCACGGCGATGGCACCGGGACGTTCACCTTTATCCCCGATTATTTCCAGGCCGGATTGGATACAGCCAAATTCCTGGCCGTCGATAGCCTGGATCCGACTCTGTTCGTCACTCATATCGTTCCTCTGGAGATACTTGATGTCAATAGATCGCCGGTTCTCGATCCCATTGCGGATACAGTAATAGGAGACGGATTTATGCTATCGATTCCTGTAATTTCATCTGATCCGGATTCCACAATCCCGTCATTATTCCACAGAAATGTACCGGATTCAGCTGTGTTTACGGATTATGGCGATGGCACCGGCCTGTTCCAGTGGAGGCCAAGATTCGAAGATATAGGGATGTACTATATTACATTTGGATGTATCGATCAGATGGATCCGTCTCTCGCAGATTCACAGATTGTCGCTATTGAAGTAATTACGTCCGGAAATCATCCGCCAGTATTCGGTCCGATACCGGATCAAACCGTAAATGCTCTTGATACTCTGGATCTATTGCTTATTGCGGTCGATCCTGAGGGTGATCCCATTGCCATAACCTATGTTGACACTCTTCCGACGGGAATGATATTTGCGGATTCCGGTGGTGGCGTTGCCTCATTGTTCTGGGTTCCGATATACGCGCAAGGCGGCGATCATATAGTTACTCTGGTTGCGGCTGATGATTCGCTTCTGACGGATACCCTGCGCGTAAATATAACGGTTAGAACCTATATCAGGGGCGATGCCAACGGCGACGGCAATCTCAACGGTATAGACGTTATATATCTGGTCAGTTACTTCAAGGGCGGACCGCCTCCTAATCCTATGGAAGCCGGTGATGCTAACGCTGACGGCATCACCAACGGTCTCGATGTAATCTATCTCGTCGCGTATTTCAAGGGCACGGGCCCGCCGCCGCCTCCTGGCGTTCCTCCGGGGGGAGGATACATAGAAAGTACAATTGGCGAGATAAGAAAGTTTAGATGAGGTTATTTACAGGATAGGTGTAATTATGCGAAGCATATTGGTAAAAATAATGATAATTGCTCTTTTGACGGGAGCGGTTGCCTTCGCAAACGATAAGTACAAAATGCCGAACGTTATCACGGATACCTATCAGATTGATTTCGGCCCCATGGTCGAGGCATTTCCCGGCGAAACCGATCTGTTGATTCCGATTTATGTACATGTTTCCCAGCCGACGGTTGGCGTTAATATTCTTCTCTCGTATGATCCCAGCCTGCTGACGCCGTTCCACATAGCTCCGAATATGTTTTTCCAGAGTTTTGTTGTTAACTACACGTATCCCGGTCATATCGGAATAAACCTGTATACCGATCTCCCGCCGCCCCCTCAGGTTCCTCCGATTGAGGGCGATACAATTATCGCCTGGATACAATGCCGGGTTACAACCGAGGATATCGGCTACGATCTTCTCACCCATTTTACGTTTTTTGAGGATCCCGTAACTCCCTATCCCGATAATAATATATTGCTTGAAAACGGCAATTGGATAGTCCCTCCCGCGCTGTCGCTGGTTCAGGGTGATGTACTCATAATCAGCCCTCTTTACGGTGATATTAACGTCAACGGATTCGCCTTTGAGATCGGAGACGCCATTACGTTTATAAATTATTTCATGGGCCAAATTGAATTTACGCGCCGTCAATACGCCAACTCCGACTGCAACCGCGATGGAATTCAGGCTTCTATCGCGGATCTTGTATATCTGCTGGGAGTGATCTCCGGCGATACCCTGAGCATTTCAAATGTTCCCGGGAATATTCCTTATTCTGAAGAAAGTATTAAGCGCGCTGTCCGGAGCAGACATATGTTTGGACTTGACTCGCAATCGAGTTTTAATGTAGATGTTGAGTGCCAGGAATCGCTGGGAGGCGCGTATTTTGGAATTGAGTTCGATCCCGAAAATACTGAAATAGAATCGGTGATTTTAAATGATTCGATTGAAAATCTCGAACTGAGCTGGGCCGTTGATGATGGAATACTTATGGTAGCCGTTTTTAGCTGGAATGGAATCGCCTCTTCATTCATCGAGGGCGATTTGTTTACTGTTTATTTTGATAGAAAATCTGATTTCAGTGAGGGTGCTTTTAAAATTATAAGGGCTGAATTCTCCAACGGTTCGGGATTCGATGTTGACGCCGCTTATCGATTAAATGTCTCGGAAAAAACATCGTTGGAAACGCCCGGGGCATCCGGGATATCTATCGCCGGATATCCCAATCCGTTTAACGGTTTTGTAACCATCAGCTACGAACTTCCCTATAGCGGAAATTACGACCTGGTTATTTTTGATATTCTAGGCAGGGAAGTGAAAACTCTGATAGATAGCTATAAGTCCTCTGGAGGCGGGGCGATTGTATGGGACGGCACCGATAATCACGGCGACGGGATCTCTAGCGGGATCTATTTCGCTCGCCTGCGCGGTGAAACTGTCTCGGCAAATATTAAGTTGTTTATGCTAAAGTAAGCGTTTAGCGATTTTTGTTGATTGCGGGGTCGGTATAGAAGCAGAGAGAGGAGCAATCGTGAAAAGTATTATCGGAGGGGGTCTGACGATATTATCTGTTTTTCTAATTATTTCATCACCAATATTTGCAGCTGATTATTTTCAGCCCGGTGTAAACTACGCGCCGAATGCCATAGTCATTGTTTTCAAACCGGATATTTCTCCCGTCAATTATTCGGTTTTTAATGGAAACGTCTCCACCGAGTTTGAAGAGGTTAACCGGCTTAATGCCCGGTTTGGCGTTAGTTATATGTGGCCCCTGTTTCCGAAGGCCGAAGAACATGGCGAACCCGCTATGGCGGGGTATTACTCCATTACATTTAATGACGATTATGATCTCGAAGAAGTCCTTTCTTCCTACGAAAAACTGCCCCGGGTGGATCATGTCGAACCGGTGGGAATTCATAAATTAAATTTCATACCCAATGATCCCTACGTAACGACTCAATGGGGACTTTCAAAAATAAACGCTTTTACCGGGTGGAATTTAACTCATGGGGATCCTCTGGTAGTATTGGGCATACCCGATTCCGGCGTCGACTGGGACCACCCCGATCTTAACGATGATATCTGGATAAACGAAGCGGAATGGAATGGAACGGCAGGCGTGGATGACGACGCCAACGGTTATATTGACGATTACCGCGGCTGGGATTGGGTAACCGGCGTTAACGGCTGGCCCGGGGAAGACGATCAAACGCCGGATAATAATCCCATGGACTTCAGCGGTCACGGCACGCATGTTGCCGGAATCGCCGCGGCCGAAACAAATAACAGCCGCGGTGTGGCAGGTACCGGATTTGATTGCAGGATAATGGCTCTCAGAACCGGATGGCTGGCCACGGACGGCATCGGATATGTGCGAATGGATTTCTGCGCGTCAGGTTTCTATTATGCGGTGAATAAAGGAGTTAAAGTAATTAATTGCTCCTGGGGATCCACCAGCCTGCTCTCTTCAGCCACCAATTACGCAATCAGTCACGGGGTCGTTATGGTTACTTCGGCGGGAAATGACGGTAACTCCTCGGCCGATTATCTTGGAGCTCGAAGCGACGTACTCGCCGTCGCCGGGACCGATGCATCGGATCATAAAGCGAGCTGGTCGAATTATGGATCCTGGGTCGAGGTTAGCGCTCCCGGCGTCACCATAAGATCCACCTTTTTTAATAATACCTACGAATATCTTGACGGCACCTCGATGGCGGCGCCGTTTGTTACCGGTCTGGCCGGTCTTATCTATGCCATCGATCCGGCTCTTTCCAACTCTCAGGTCAGGGCGCTGATCATCGATAACGCCGATAACATCGACGCTCTGAATCCCGGATACGCCGGTCTGCTGGGCTCCGGCAGGATCAATGTCTATAATACCTTGCTGCAGATAGGGGGAATAGTCGATACGCCCGATCCGATTTTCCCCATAGGAAATGAATACGTCAGCGATCCTTATCCCGAATTTATCTGGGGATCGTCAGGTGGCGCCATACAATATCATCTGATGCTGGATACATCGCCGCTTTTTAATGATCCGTTGATTAACGATTCCACGATCACCGACACGACTTTCGTGTCTCCGGACAGCCTGGATTCGGAAGGAACCTGGTACTGGCAGATCCGTGCGGGAAATGGCGTGGCATGGTCCGATTTCTCGCTGGTGCAGTATTTCAGACTTGATATTTCACCTCCAACTGTTCCCGTATTGATTTCTCCCGGGGACGTGTGGATAACAGATCAAAGGCCGCAGTTCGAGTGGCAGCCGTCAACGGATGGCGGCTCGGGATTGGATGAATATATCCTTCAAGTTGACGATGAAACGAATTTCAATTATCCGCTCGCTCTTGAAGATTCGACGTCAAATACGTTTTACGTACCTTCTTTCGATTTGCCCTCCAATTACCGCTACTACTGGAGAGTCCTGGCGCGGGATAACGCGGGGAACATAACCTATTCGGCCACTGGAACGTTCGGAATAGACAATTCTCCTCCCGATACGCCGACTGGCTTTAACGCGCTTCCCGACGGTTGGAGCGTCGATCCCAATTTCACCATTGATTGGACAAATCCCGCGGATTCTTCAGGGATTGTCATGGCCCTCTATAAAATAGGCGAGGCCCCCTCAGGCGATTACGACACCACCGGGCACTTCGATGCCCCGCCGGGGAATTATGTAGCCTCTTCTACCGGAACCTATCCGATCCACCTCTGGCTGGTTGACGGTTTGGGCAACGTTTCTTATGCGAACTCCGCCTCCGATACCATGTTTTATGATTTTTCGCCGCCCTATGGCTGCGAAGCCTCCTCACCGGCCATAAGTGGTGAATTGTTTTTCACAGTCTCCTGGTCGGAGGGCGCGGACACCGGCTCCGGAATAAGCGGTGCATATGATATCCGATTTAAAGACGGCGAAGCCGGAGGCTGGATTGACTGGATTGTCGGTTTTTCGGGTTTGGACTCGGTTTTTACCGGTCTTCACGGTCATATATATTATTATGAGGCAAGAACTTATGATAACGCCGGGAATCCGGAGCCGTTTACAGATACCGCCGAATCCCAAACCGAGGTGGATACTACTTATTCGGGGCCCTCTTACATTCCGGGTGACGCCAATAACAGCGGAGATGTCAACGGTCTCGATGTTGTATATCTGGTGAGTTATCTTAAAGGCGAAGGCCCGCCGCCCGATCCTTATCTTGGAGGGGATGCCAACGGTTCATGCGATGTAAACGGCCTGGACGTCACCTACCTGGTCGCCTTTTTCAAAGGAGGTGCTCCACCGTTCGCGGGAAATTGTGATTAATATCATACTTTTATGCCTTTAGCATTGATGTATTTTTTAGTGCAAAAATGGAGCATTTTGCTTGACATTTAATGTGTTGGAGGTTATAATATTAACGGTTGGAGATCGCTTGCTTTAATCGCGTGGCCTGTTTTTAACTTCGGGATTGGAGAAGCAAACAAAGTTCTGCTTGAGAAGACTTCATTAAGAGAGAGGAGAGAAGTTCTCCCTTTTGGTCTGCAACCGGGATAAATTAACATCAAAATATTTTCGATGGTCTGGACGTCAATGAAAACTGACTCAAAAGGAGGTGTTTGTTTAGAGAAACATAGAAGGGTTAACACCCATGTTAATCATTAACTTTTGTATCAAGGAAATCAGGGTTTATTTCGTTAAGTACTATTTTAAAGCTAATTTGAAATGCTATTTTAAAGCTAATTTGGTAGCTTAGGAGAGAAGAACATATGAAAAAATTCTTTCCCTTGTGTTTAATTTTAATCGTCGCATTGGTCTGGACGGTTTCAATCGCTGGAGATGAGGGATTTCTGTCCAAAACCCATCAACCGGGTGAGGCTCAAAAAGCGCCCGCGATTGAAAAGGAAAGGACGGTTGCTAAAACCGGTAGAGTCGCTCCCCGTATTGCCAGGGATGACACAAATGAAATTCCGTTCGAGACCGTTGCTCCCAAAGTGCGGACCTTCGGTGAGAGAATGAAGGAAATCAAGGCCGACGGCGTAATCAGCTCGAACGAAAGAGCTGAATACGAAGAGTTGCTTTCCTTAGCAGCCCCCGGCGTTGAGCTTCCGATGCCTCTCAATATCGTCTCCGAATCGGAGGTGAATGACTCCTGCCAGGTCGCCGATCCGATTGCCTGCGGCGATACTGTCTGGTGTGCTGATCTGACCTACACAGATGACGACGTCGACTGGTATACATTCACGTTAGCCGAACGCAAGCAGGTTACAATTGAGACTCATCCTACCGGCGACGACTGTCAGGTGGCCTCGATGACCGATACCTACCTGGAACTCTGGGAAGCCCCCTGCGACTCGATGATTGCCTACAATGATGATATCAATTACCCCACAAATCCCTTTTCCAGAATTACTACAAACCTTAATGCCGGTACATATGCTATTTATACCGATGATTACTGGTCTGACGGTTCTTACCATCTCTCGCTGCTTTGCGAGGACATTCCGCCTGTCTGGGCTTGCTGGGAAGCGCCTCCCGATACTATCCCGCCTCCGGGCAAGACGGCCGGCGGTGTTGGCGATATAGAGCCCAACGATACCTGCACAGTGGCCAGCGAGGCTCTGTGCGAGTACGCCTATTGCGGTGATTTATCGACTGGCACCGATGAAGATTGGTACTATGTCGATTTGCCAGCAGATACGACCTACGCTTTGCATGTCAGGGTCTTCGCAAATGATACGCCCAACCAGTATGCTCAGGGCGGCGGATGCGATCCCTACGTAGCATTGTATAAGGCCGATTGTACCACTCTGGTTGCGGAGAATGAGGACTATTCCGGTACCTTCCCGGATGCCGAGAATTATGATTCTCAGATCGATCCATGCATTGGCGGGAATTGCTTCGATCCCGGTGAAAGGGTATATATCCAGATTCTAACCAATTACTCGGCTCCCGGCCCATATCTGCTGATCATTAATTGTGAACCATGCGAACAGCCGGTTAACGACGATTGCACTGACGCCATCGGTCTCGGCGGAACGTATCCGATCGTAGATACCGGAACAACCATCTGCGCTTCGGTCGATTGCCCCGGCCTGCTCGAATGGGGCGGTATCTGGTATACGTTTGATCTGCCTTACGCGGAAAACGAGATCGATATCCAGATTTGTCCCACGGATGTTGATCTATACAACGTAGGCATAGTGCTTATGCCGGATTGCGCCTGCACCACCTATACACTCCGCGACGCAGGCGCCTTCATGACATGCCCATCCACCGGATATCAAGGCTATGATATGTCATTCAACGCCTATCCGGGACCGGCTACCGTTTACTGGCCCGCATTCGCCGCGGACGCGGACGATCACGGCGTCGATTTCGAATTTACTGTTAACGTTACCGAAACCCCCCAGGACAGCATCTGGAACTGCATTGAGGATTTGCCGCAGTACATACTACCTCCTGGCAAACTTTCCGGCGGCAATATCGATACTGAACCAAACGATACCTGTACTACCGCTGAGGAAGCTTTCTGCGAGTACGCCTACTGCGGTGATCTCAGTTCGGATGCCGATCACGATTGGTATCGTGTGATTATTCCTCAGGATGGCACTTATGGTCTCCATGTCAGGGTCTTCGCTAACGACACGCCCAACCAGTATGCGCAGGGCGGCGGCCTGGATCCCTGGGTAGGATTGTACGCGTCCGATTGTGTTACCCTGGTTGCGTCTAACGACGATTATAATGGGACGTTCCCGGATGCCGAGCTCTTTGATTCTCAGATCGATCCCGGCGGAGCCAACTGCTTCTTCCCCGGTGATACGGTTTACATTGAGGTTATGACGCCATGGCAAGCTCCCGGACCGTACCTGTTGATCATCAACTGCGTGCCATGCGAAATCCCGACCGGCGCATGCTGTGTTAACGAAGAGTGCGTTGCCACCAACTACGAGACAGAGTGCGACGCTCTTGGCGGCCAATGGCATCTTGGCTTTGACTGTGCGACATACGTCAATTGCGCGCCTGCGATTGAATGCGACAGCACTGCTGTTTACCTAAATGGAGATTGGGCTCCGATTGTATATAATTATAACGTCGTGCAATGTGATGTTTCTTACCCGCTCCAATTTGCTAATGCAGACGACTTTACACTACCCGGTACTGATTCTGTGAATATCCTGACAGTCGTTGCCTGGATTTGGAATTGGAACGGTAACACAAACGGTCCCGATGATTATGACGGCGTAAACGTTACCATTTACAACAACGACGCTATTTCGTACCCCGGTTCAAACTTCCCAGCTGGTAAACCGCTTAATGAAGATACTTTATGCACTCATATCCCGCTCATCCCGGGCGGAATTGTTTACGAAACTACGCTTGATCCCGGACTCTTCGCCTGGAGCGAAGTTGTCGCGCCTGATTCAATATGCAGGTTGGAACTCCCGGTTGACGTAATGTTGGCTGCCGGTGTTAAATACTGGCTTGAAGTTCAGCCTATTGTGCAATTTGCCCAGGCTGGACAGGCTGGCTGGATGAACTCTGATACCCAAACCGGTGATTTGGCGGTACAGATTGCGGAAATGTTCGGCGATAGTGTATGGACTGTACAAGATACTTTTGACTTGGCGTTCTGTCTCTATGGACCTGTACCTGAAGGTTGTGACTACGTTGTCGGTGACGTCAACGGAAGCGACAGCTACAACGGTCTGGACATTACCTACGGAGTGGCCTACCTCAAAGGCGGCCCCGATCCCATGTGTCCGTTAGGTTCCTGTCCTATTCCTGTTTGCGACGCGTTCTTCTACTGCGGTGACGTTAACGGAAGCTGCAGCTATAACGGTCTCGATATCACCTACGGAGTAGCCTACCTCAAAGGCGGCGATGCACCGGTACCTTGCCCGGACTGCCCGCCGATAGGTGGCCCCGCCAGTGATAACGGAGTACCGGAAACGCCATCGGTAATTAAGGCCAAAACAATAATTCAGAAAGGACCCAGCTCGAAGTAATTCGGACTGATACAGACTGAATTATCGGCTCAGGCTTAAAGCCGAAAAATCGGGTCTCTCAATCGAGAGGCCCGATTCTTTTATGATTCAATAAATATAACTGTCATATTGACAGCCAAGTGTCACAACGGGACTATTTATATAACTTTATGTTAATCAGTAAATTACGTTTTTTTAATTGACTTTTCACGCCTTATTTGTTACTATTAATCGGTTTGATTAATTCCTTATTATTAAATAGAAATTAGGTAATCATTATGTTAGGAATAATTGATAATAAATTTATGATCGGGAGGGACGAATTTTTTCCGTTTTCCGCGGAAATGCATTATTTCCGCGTGGAAAAACGATACTGGTCGATCTGTTTCGAACGGATTAAAAAAGCCGGATTCAAGATCATCTCCACCTATATTCCCTGGAATCTTCATGAGGAAAAACCCGGTAATTTCGATTTCAGGGGGTATACCGGTCCCGATAAAGACCTTATAGTTTTTCTCGAGCTGGCGCGGGAATTCGGATTTAAGGTTATACTGAAACCGGGCCCCTGGATAAAAGCGGAATGGATTAACGGCGGTTTACCGAGATATCTTTTTGCGGACGAGGCCGTGGTGGCAAGAGACAGCGAGAGCGAACTGGTTTCAGCGTACAACGGACTTGACGGCCGTGAGGGGTATCAGCCAAGCTATATGCACCCCAAATATATCGGACACATAAAAAGATATATATCCGGATTATTCGAGGTAATTCAGAATTATATATTTCCCAAAGGGCCGGTTTTTATTCTCCAGATTGATGACGAAGTCTGTTTTGGCGGCAATTTAGATCCTTTTTCCGCGGATTATAATAATATTACCATAACCGATTATTATCATCCCTTCCTGGAAGAAAAATACAAAGATCCGAAAAATCTGCCGATCGCGTATGGTAAGAGGCTCAAGGAATTCTCTCAGGCGGAACCGCCAACATCCATCGAACTTAATAAACCCGAAGATCTTATTAAATACTTTGATTGGATTGAGTTCAAGGGTTTCCTCGCGGCGACTTATATTGATACCATCAGGGAGAGACTGGAAGCGCACGGCGTAGGCTGTTTTTTCTCGATAAACCTTCCCTGGACCAGCGATTTCGGTTTGCCAATAGATATCGACAGGATTCTGAACGAGAAAATGATTGTGGGCATGCAGATTCCCGATCCCAGCGATTATTGCCGGCTTGGCCGAAATCTGAAATACCTGGCCGGCAAGACGGGTTTCTCCTGGACTCCCCAGCTCTATGGAGGGACGACCGATGGAGGAAATAAGGCTCAAAAAAAACCCGAGATAGAGGTCAGTCCGCGATTTCATAGATATCTTATCGTCAGCTCGTTGGCGGCCGGACTCAAGGGGATGAATCATTACATGTTTGTCGGCAGGGATCATTGGTTGGGCGCGCCTCTCGGCAATGACGGTACCGTTAATGAGAATTACGATACGGTGCGCAAAATTAACACGGTTCTGGAGCATATAGGAATTAACACCGCGAAACCTGTTTCAAAAATCGGGATTTTATATTACAAGCCTTACCTGGTGCAGCATCATCTCGGTATCACCGAACAATTCCCTTATGTTAACGATCTCGTCTCGCAAAACCTGAATCCCCTGGGGCAGGATTTGATGAACATGAAATATGATTATTCGGTTGGAGATCTGGATTCTGAAGACGCCTTCCGGGATAAGGATCTTTATTTTGTCCCCGTCGCTGAATACATGTCCGAGAAGGCCCAATCGAAGATAGTCGAGGCGGTTAAGGGCGGAAAGAATGCCGTTCTTTTCGGCCTTTTGCCTAAAATGAACAAAGAGTTTAAGCACTGTAAAGTTCTATCCCGAGGTTTGGGACTAGCGACTACCCCTTCCTGGTCGCCGTGTAACATAACCTGGGATAAAACGGATCTACGAGCGGTCAGGTATGGATTTATATCACAATCGGGATCGCTTAAGGCCGTAGCCAAAAGCGGAAATAAAGTGGTCGGGGCATATAAAAAGGTCGGCAAGGGAACCGTATATTTATTCACATTTGATATATCCCCCAAGTTCGACCCGACCCGGCTCAATTTACTGAAATCGATTTTCGAGCAGCTTCAGATAACCTCGCCGGTTTCGACCTCCGATCCCACCGTGGATCTGGTGGCCCAGGCAAACGACAGGGGCGTCATCCTTTATATGGTCAACACCGATATCATGTTTACGGCGCCCAACAGCGATTTCACCAAGAAAGTGGTCGTATCGGTGGATCTGGCGTCGCTGGGAATCAGGTCCGCGAAGATAAAGATGTACGACGTTCTCGACGACGCCATACTCGATTTCAGCTCCAGAGAACTGAGGGAGGGCGTCGTTTTCTCGGTCGGCTACCACGAAGCCAAGATATTTTATATCCCGAAGAAATAGCATAGCCGTAGCCGGAGTCTTTGGATATTTATCGGGAGCGCCCCGCCTTCGGCGGGGCCCTATTGGTGAACCCGCGGAACCCCGGGGGCAGACCCCGCCACGGCCATACGGTCAGTATGGGGAGACGCTTTTCCACTTATAGGAACTTTTGAAAAGAAATGCGGAGTGGACTTTTTTTGATAAGATCCTACAGCAAGCTGCAGGTTACTGGCTTAACCTTCAATTTTGACAGGTTAATTACTATTGACTTTTATTATTGTCTTAATTAAAATACTTTCATATTAGAATAAAGGAGCCTACAATTAATAAAATTGTCAATTATATTATATCCCATGCATTCGAGGTTAGAAGGAGAGAACGGTATGAATTCAGGGATAAATGACACTAAGGCTGACATTGAAAAAACGCTATTGGATCAAATTCTTGATGAAATGTTTAAATCGCTTGAATTGCAGAAGGAATTTAACAAAGAAATTATTATCAAGCTTAAACAACTTGCACAAACTAACGATTTGGGTGTCTCTAAAAAACTCACCGAAGTTTTAAAGACAAAGCGGGGGAATCTCGATGAAGATTCTTGAACTTGAAATTGAGGTTGTTCGCGGTATAAAAAGTCTGAAGCTCACACCAAATGGGAAAAATCTTGTTATATGGGGACCTAATGGTTCAGGCAAAAGTGCAGTTGTTGATGCTATCGATTTTCTTCTTACGGGCAAAATATCGAGATTGACTGGTAAAGGTACCGGTAGTATTGGACTGAAAGATCACGGGCCACATATTGATTATGAACCAAAAAACGCTACCGTACGTGCATTGGTTAAGTTGCCAGAACTTGATAAGCCGGTTGAATTAAGGCGTTGTATGTCCCGACCAAGCACACTTATTTATGACGAAAAGCTCAAACCGTATATTCAATCTATATTAAATCTTGCTTTAAGAGGGCAACACGTTCTAACGAGAAGAGAAATTCTGAAATATATAACAGCCGAATCTAGCACACGAGCTCAGGAAATACAAGATCTACTTGATTTAAATGAAATCGAGGATATCCGAAAGTCATTTGTTAATGCAAAAACACAACTAGATCGATCGCGACGAGGAGCAGAATCTGAAGTAAAGACAGCAAAGGCAGCGGTCAATGCGACAGTTGGAGAAGAGGTATTCAATAAATCCTCCATCTTAAAAAAGATTAACAAACATCGCAAAACGTTAGAGGCAACCACAATCTCGGATCTCAAACCTTCTTTACCTACAAAGGGGCTGAAAGGAATTCCGACTGTTTCTAAGCATCCTGTTAATTTGGCTTTAGTAAAAAAGGATGTTGAAAATCTTCTTGATTTCTCCAGTAAAGAAAAGTATACAAAAATCAAAAAGGTTATTTCTGATTTAGGTGATATACTAAAGCGTGTAAAATCAGATCCTAAATTGCTTCGAGCGCTTTCTCGTTTAAACCTTTATAAGCAGGGAATTGCATTAATTGATGAGACTGGTAATTGTCCCCTATGTGATAAGTCCTGGCCCCCAGGTGAATTACGGAAGCATTTGGAACAATGCATTGCTACTGCAAATATCGCAAAAGATGAACAAAAACAAATAAAGTCCTTATCAGAGGAGATATCTGAACCTTTAGAAACTTGTGCCGCTACCATTAGGAATCTAATTAAATCATCAAAGACTGCAAAATTGGAGGAGAATTTACCTATCGTTGATATATGGCTAAGTAACTTGGAAGGTCTATCAAACACATTGAACAGCCCTTTGGATGAACTAATAGATGATTTGTTAGCTATTGAGGACGTTCAATACGTCCTTTCGCCTTCAGGTATTAAGAATAAGCTTAAGAATTTATTGTCGGAATTTGAGGAAAAATATCCGGAAGCCTCTCCAGAGCAGATAGCGTGGGATTCCTTAACAAGAATTGACGAAAACTTAAAGGCGCTTGAAAGGGCAAATGAAAACCTAAAATCAGCTATGATTTCCTACAAACGTAGTGATCTTTTGTTAAATGCCTTTGAGAAGGCAAGGGACGTAATATTAAAAGAACTTTACGAAAGTATTAAAGATCGATTTGTCGGATTATATAAGCAGTTACATGGTCCTGATGAAAAAGAGTTTTCCGCTAATATCGCACCGGACGGCGCTGGGCTAAAATTTGAGGTTGATTTCTACGGGCGTGGAAATCACCCACCTCACGCGCTTCACAGTGAAGGGCACCAGGACAGCATGGGCGTATGCTTATATCTCGCTCTTGCTGAAAAACTTACTGAAGGGAAAATAGATTTGGTCGTTCTCGATGATGTAGTTATGTCCGTAGATAGTGACCACCGACGAGACGTGTGCCATATATTAGCGAATTCCTTTCCTGGGCGTCAGTTTCTCATTACGACTCATGATAAGACATGGGCTCATCAACTAAGGCAACGAGGCGTAGTAGATTCAAACGGAATTGTGGAGTTTTTCAATTGGCATATTGAAACCGGTCCCTTAACAGCTCTCGAAAAAGATGTATGGGAAAGACTACAAGAAGACCTCCAAAAGAATAATATTTCTAATGCGGCTCACCGACTAAGAAGATATGCTGAAGAATTTTATAGTATGGTTTGTGATTCTCTTCAAGCAAAAGTCAGGTATAGATTAGATGGGAAAAACGAACTCGGCGACTTTTTACCCTCTGCGATGTCGGGTTTTCGGAAATATTTAAAACAGGCCAAGAAAGCATCACAGTCATGGGGCAATGAAAAAGAATTCAATGAGCTTAACGCGTTGGATAGCATTATTAGGCAAGTATATACACGATCAAATGCCGAGCAATGGGCTGTAAATGCAAATGTTCATTATAGTAAATGGTACACCTTTTCTCAGAATGATTTTCGTCCCGTCGTTGAAGCATTTCAAGATTTGTGCGCCTTATTTATTTGCAATAAATGTCATTCAATGCTCAGACTTCTCACAGAAGGTCCTATACCGAAGTCCATTCAATGTAATTGCTCAACTGTGAATTGGAACTTAATAGAAAAAGCCAAAATCTAGCGAAATATCCGCAAAGCAAGATTAACAATAAAATAAATTTCTGGAAAAACCATCGCATCGGCAGGTTTCGGAGAGATCTGCCCTGCAACTCGCAGGCAAGGGGTGTCGGGAGCGCAGTGCTCCCGACCTACCACACGCCATAAAACGCTTATTTTAAGTATAGGCCCTAATTATGTATAATAATCCCGGTGGAAGCCGATTTGCCTTTTTGGCTCAGTGGATTCATCCTCCGGAAATTCTGAAAGCGGTATTGTTGAACTTATTAAATTGCTGTAACCCATTTCGAAACCGTCTTTAATCACTTTTGAGCCGCGATTCGTGCCAAACCAGAAAATAGCGGCTCCCATAACTGCCGCGAACATTATTAGTAGAGCGATCGTTGCTTTGTCATTCATTACATATCACCCCCTTTTTGCCTTTCGTCAAAATATTAAACATTCTATGTTAACAATATGTAAAGGGCCCGCAATAGTTTTAAATCTTTAGCACCGCGAATAGCCGCAGTCGGGGCAGACGATACACCCCGATTCGGTTTTCAGCCTTCCATTGCAGTCGGGGCAGTTCAATATGGAGAGATCGGTCTGGGCTTTCAGGGTCTTGCCGTTGCCGAAATGCCGGTGAAGGACTTTCGCTATGGCGTCGGGAACCGATCTTATCAAACCTCCCGAGCCGAATACCGGTGAGTCTCCGCCGATACCCCGCAATTGCTCGATAATTTCCTCGACACCTATTCCGCTTCTTAAAACCAGCGATACCATGCGGCAGATCGCCTCGGTATCGGCCATGGTATCGTAGCCCGACTTGCCGATCTGAG
>CBFCYP010000030.1:0-26381 GCA_965602185.1 uncultured bacterium | reverse complement strand
TTTGAGATGATGGCCGGGTAGGTAACGAAGGCCAGCCCCGGTCCGGCGATATTGCCTAACTCACCCACAGATTTTCCGAGAACATGCGCATGGTATCCCAGCCCTCCGAATACCGCCAATCCTCCGACGAATGCGGTCAGGGCATCGGCGAACCCGACTATAAAAGCGTTGTTAACCAGATCTGTCTTGCGGGGGAGGAAACTGGAATAGGCGATCATGATCCCGAAGCCCACCGATAGTGAGAAGAATATCTGCGTATAGGCGGCGAGCCAGACCCCCGGATTAAGCAATTTTGAAAAATCTGGCGTCAGATAATATGCCAGCCCATCCATTGCGCCGGGAAGCGTTATCCCCCGGACGACGAATACGATCAGCAGAAGCCAGGGCACCAACACCGTGAAATAGACTACTTTGCTTACGGTCTTGGCTCCTTTCCAGACCGAAAAGACAATCCAGACCCATGAGATGACAAGCCCCAATGCCAGCCATATAAATTGCTTCGTGAATCCCCCGAACTCAAAAGGGCCGGAGGTTCTCGCCAGGGTTTCATTGAAAAAGTAACCGGCGGGATCCTGAGCGTAAGCCTGTGTGATGGAGGCGATTCCGTATTTTATACAGTAAGCCATGATAACGGAGTAGTAGGTGACGATCATAAAAGCTATGAGCACCGGTACCCAGCCGAACCATTCCAATTTCTTGACGATCTTGCCGAACGATAGAGGCGATGCTCCTTCCATCTTGTGCCCCAGACTGAATTCCAATAGAAGCAAAGGGATCCCCGTGGTCAAAAGAGCCACTATATATGCGATCAAAAATGCGCCGCCGCCGTTCTGATAACATATAAAAGGAAATCTCCAGATATTGCCCAAACCGATAGCAGAACCGATAGCCGCCAGAATGAATGCCATCCTGTTATCCCAGTTCTCTCTTATTGCCATCAGACCTCCACAAGCCGTTTAAAAGATCAAAATTTTTGAAAATCTAAGAGGTGGTTTTTTAATAATCAAGCATAATCAATATAAAATCCGTCCATAGTTGCGGATTATCCGCTATATAAAGAAATGCACTTTATATCGGTTATTTTTGAAAGCTCCAGCGCCTCGGTTTTTTTCCAGACCATTAATACCATGTCTTTTCCGGATATATCAGAAATAGTCAAATCACCGATTTTCCGCCACTCGTTCTCCTGAGACCAGTCGACATTTTTCTCGCCCCTGCTTTGAAAATAAGGCCTGTCATTTTCAGGAAGTTTGTCATAAAGCTTGTCATCACCATAGATCACTCGTCGTATTCCGGCCTTTTCGACGGCCTCTTTTTTTACGGCGATCCCGTACGGTTCGAAATTCCATCCCACCCTTTTGGGAAGCCAGCGCATCCAGTTTAGCATAGATTTTGGATCCAGATCGCTGAAGCCGACACATCTGATCGACTTCCTGATTCGTTTGGAGGACGCGTATATTTTTTTAGTCTGTATCATATTTATTAATGAGTTATGAGCGTTATTGGGGTATTCCGATTCCGAATTCACCAGCCGGCGGTAAAAATCATATTTCGATTCTTCGGGCCAGGGACCGTGATGGGTCCTCGTCCAGTGGACTATATAATCCCAATTGCCTTCAGGGAATACGGTTTTATTAAAATCGTATTTCGGCGGTTTGACCAGAGGAGCGGCATAATCAATACGGAATTTTGATTCTACTTTGCTTTGGGTTTCAGATAAAAGTCTTTCCAGCTTGCCCTTGGGGCGAATGGATACCGGCACCAGCAAATCGGCCATTTGCGCAACGGCCAGGTCTCTTTTAAACCAGGTCGATTTAGGTTTTTTTGAATCAGTTTCAGGCTTTATGAAAACCATGGCGGTTTTATTTCTGTCAAGTCTAAACTGGTCGACAGTTTTATAGTAAATGTTATAACCGAGATCCTCTCCCGAAATGGGGCTCACGATAACCTGGGAACCGTCATATTCTGAAACCAGGTAAACCAGAAGCTCCCAGGTATTCAGGTATAGACTTGTAACAATCGTATATCCGAGTTCTATCAGGTTTTTCACCGCCGCAGTTGAGCCTTTTACCCAGGAATCGTCTCCGCAGGGAGTTTTCGACTGGCTGGAATTTAATATGGCGGCGAGCTTGTTATCCGGAAGCTCCTTATTTCCCAGTACAATCACTATAAACGGCCGGTTTCATGTCTTCTTTTTCTACAATATTAATATTGTTTTTCTTATTTAAGCCCGCTCCTCCAAGAAGCGCGAATAGCAGCGATCCCAATCCCACGGGCAGATAAAACGTTATAAAGCGCCATCCCGAGGTTACAATCGGGATGGCAAATGACGGTATCAATCCGCCGTAGATCAGCGCGAATGAAACCTCCGCCCCTCCGATGGCGCCGGGCGTGGGAATCATAGTCATGGTGGTAAAAACGACCCACTGTAAAAGAAAAAACAGTACCGGATCGGCATCGAGACCCAGGCCAAAAACCAGTGCCGAAATGGCGCCGTACCGCGAAGACCAGCCTATTCCCGCCGCTATAACCGCCAGGATAAAAGACATTTTCCCTTTTGTTACGGCAAACTTCATCGCCAAAACCAGATCGGTTTTATACTTTCGCAGAGTTGAAAGGATTTTATGGCCGACTGATACTTTATTTATTGAAGATTTTAAACTCTCATCAGATTTTTTTGATTTACCGATTTTATTTAAGGTGATAAAAACAATAGATATTATCACGGCAATAGCCAATACGGCAGGCCAGTGCGAGATTAGACCTGCTCCCGCCTGCCTGACATAAGGGTTATCCCAGGCCCGGCTCCACAGGATTGCCGCGGGCAGGGCGATTATGAAAAAAACCGCGTCCTCGATGGTGCCCAGAAGCGTAATAATCGTAGCCTCGCCCGCCGAGAAACGGTAGGATATAAGGTAACCCGCTTTGGCGTATCCTCCTCCCAGCATGGTGGGTGTGGCGGCGGCCGCGATATCGCTGGAAAGAACCGCCTGAAACGCTTGTGACGGAGAAACGGTTTTGCCGAAAACCCTGCTCCAGATAATGATCCTCATTGATTGGGCAAACCAGGGAACTATGCAAAGAAATGCCGCCAGAAACAAGTAGCCGATTTTGAATTCCAGCAATTCAGACAACATATCCAGTTCGGACGACAGGAGCGTATAGATAATGTTTCCGGCAAAAGCGAGAGGGAGTATTATCAATATTATTTTAAACAGATGATTTAATTTCAATCGAAATTTATTATTGTCCGGATTTACATTACCCATAAACTTCCTTAAACTCAGGATTTGTTCAGCAGTTCGTCGAATATTTTTTCATACCGCACGTATACTGTCTCGGGCGCGAATCTTTTCTCCGTAAACGCCCTGGTTTTTTCGCCGAAGGTTCTCAATTCGCCGGCATCGTCGGTCAGGGCGATTATCGTTTTTATCATCTCGGCATCATCGTTTTCATCAATACAGAAACCGTTTTCGCCGTGAATGACCGCGTCGGTAATGCCCTCGATTCCAGTGGCGACCACCGGTACGCCCCTTACCGCCGCTTCCAGCGCGACTATGCCGAAGCCTTCCATATCACCGTCTACAGTTCTGTTCGGCATGATAAAAAGATCGCTGGCAACATATAAGAGCTCGCGCAGTTCCTCGGATATGGTTTTGAGATAATAAACTCGCGGCATTCTCGATAGTTTTTCAAGCTCGTCCGAAATACTGTCGCATCCGGACGCTATTAGGAGTTTTCTACGAGTCTCTTCCTTTATAAAGGGCGCCGCCGCTTTTAGCCATAACGGCGATTTTTGCAGCGACCCTGCGACGATATAAATGAAATCTTCAGGCAGGTGGACGAAAACGTTTCTGATAAAGCAATCGAATCCTTTTCTGCGCAGGGGTCGGCCGAGACTGAATAGCACCTTTTTCCCTTCCAAGTTTATACCTGTCAGATTCCTAATCTTGTCGAGTACGCTTTTGTTTTTCGGTAAGACAACCCGCACTTTCTCGGCGGAATTGGGGATTATCTCTATCTTTTCCTTTGAAACGCCCCGGATTTCCACCTGCCTGGCGGTTGCTTTGCTCACGCAGATAACCCTATCAAGTCTTTTTAAGGCTCGAGAGAGTATGTTCTGATAAAGTTGAATCGGAAGGATAACATCTAAACCGTGAACGGTGGCGACAGCTTTCTTGCCGGTATTTTTTTTTAAGGCCGAGCCTATAATGGCGGTAACCGCGTCATCGCAATGTATCAGACCGGCCCCGTTTCTGGCGGTCTTAAAATAGAAAAGAGGAAAGTAAAAAGGCGCTCCCCATTCAGGCCCTCTCCATATAACTCGTTCAATCTGAAAAGACCCGGATAAGCCCGCAAGCAATCGGGCATTATGCCTTTGAATGCCCCCGATCGTATCCGGATTCTTTCTAATTAAGAATAAAACGGTTTTATTTTCGGGCAACATCTCTGGTCTATGGCCTTTATGGTATCATGCGGATTTAGGGGGCTCATTTTTTCGGTAAGACAATTTTGAAACGGGTTTTGCCTGAGAATTTCGGGATTCGCGCACCTGGCCAATATAGCGATTAGTTTAGTTGGAGTTTCAATCTTTTTTTGAATATATCGATTATTTTTTTGTAATCGTCTATCAGAGTCCGGTTTACAATATCCCAACTGTTTTTTGACGCCGATTCCAGCGCCCGGCTAGCGAAGCTATTTCTTAGCGAATTGTTTATTATCATCATTTCCATTTTGTCCGCGAAATCGGCCGCGTCCTTCGGTCTCGTCAGATAACCCGTTTCTCCGTCACGGATTAGATCCCTGACGCCTCCCTCGGCCGCGCCGATCGCCGGCAATCCCGAGGCCGCCGCTTCCTGAATCACGTTGCCGAAAGTCTCTGTTGTTGAGGGAAACGTAAATAAATCGGCGGAGGCATAGGCCCGAGATAGAGCTTCGCCCTCAAGATGCCCCATCAGGATGACATCCGGCGTAGTCTGTTCTATTTTCGGCCTCAGGGGACCTTCTCCCACAAGTACCAGTTTATATTCTATCTTTCTCTGTTTCAGGATCTTGTGGGCGTCCAGTAATATTCCTATATCCTTTTCCGCGACCAGCCGTCCGACAAAAAGCGCCACCGGTTTGCCGTCAGAGGACCATTTTTCTTTTAAAAGATTATCCGCGAATGCGGGAGAAAATCGATCCGTGTCAATTCCCCTTGCCCAGAGCGCAAGGTTTTTAAATCCCATTTCACTTAATTCCCGCATGGTGGCCGGCGAAGGTACGAAGCTTTTATTGCCGCGGTTATAAAACCACCGCAAATAATTCCAACCGAACGGTTCAAACCAGCCATGCCCGTAGTATTTCAAATATGATATGAATCTGGTGTGAAATGAATTGACAACGGGAATACCATGTTTTCCGGCGAAATCATACGCCGCGAGGCCGGATAGAAAGGGACTGCAAATGTGGATTAAATCAGGTTGAAACTTCTCCAGGGCATGCTCGAGATCGTGAAATGAGGGGAGGGATATCCGGTAATTGGTGTACAATGGGAATGGCACCGAAATAATCTTGTAGACCTTATCCTTCCAGTCGCTATCGACAGGGCAGAACGGCGAATAGAACTTATAATCGACATTTTCAGAATCCAGGGTCTTTTTCAAGTAGGATAGAGTTCTGCTCACACCATCGGTAAGCGGCGGTAATGATTCTGTAAAATAAACTACTCTCATCATGCAATAATGGTTGTATAGCAGTCTTATTAAACATATGGAACTGACTTACGCAAGCTAATATTCCATTGTGGACTTATTTTATCGATTTTTAAATTTTAAATAACGGAAATAATATTCCGATTTTAATAAGGTGTTGACCTTATTTTTATTCTGTTCTACGTTTCGATTATGCGTAAAATAACTGTAATGTTAATTTTGACGACGATTTTCGCGGCGGCTTCAATTGCTTTCGCCGACAACGAATATGCCTGGCCCATAAAGCTTGCCCCCGATTTATCGTCGAGATTCTGTGACCACAGGAACGGGCATTTCCACGCCGGTCTGGACTTTAGAACCAAAGGCAAATCCGGCTACAGGATCTACGCTATTGACGACGGTTATGTTTACCGGGTTTCGACCGCCCATAACGGTTACGGAAAAGCGCTGTATCTGCGCCTGAATGATGGAAATATAGTCGTCTATGGTCACCTCTCGAGCCTGGGCGAAGAACTGAACGACTACGTACGAGAAAAACAGATGCAAGATAAAAAATACTATCAAAATCTTTTCTTCAAACCTGATGAGTTTCCTGTCGGAAAAGGACAGCATGTGGGATTTACCGGAGAATCCGGCTCCGGATCGCCGCATCTTCATTTCGAAATCAGGTCCCCGGACAACCTCCCCCTGAATCCTTTAAAAGCCGGATTTTCGATAGGAGATACGTCACCGCCCGTGTTCGAGAAATTGGCCGTGCGTTTTTATGACGATAAATTCGGTCCGGGCGATCCCTGTAAGATCGAGTTCCCCGAAATCGAACGCCAGGGCGAAGAGTATCTGGTTCCGGACACCCTGGTCGGTACCGGGGAGTTCGCTCTCGCGGTATCCGGCGGCGACCTGATTGACGGGAATAAATTTATTTACGGCTATTACGGGCTAAAGATGTTTGTGGATGACAGTCTTGTATTTATCATGAATTCCGATAGCATTTCATATGAAACCACCGGGCAGATCGATTATATCCGGGATCTCGAGATGTATAGTATCGCCGGGAACCGGGGTAATCGGGATAATGACGAGGGCGTATTTTATCGATTGTATATCCCCCCCGGAGCGAAACAGTATTTCTATGGCGGTTTTAAAGATAATGACGGAATAATAAATTTATCTGAAAATCCCGGAAAAATCAGGCAGGTGAGGATCGAAGCCAGCGATGAGTCGGGAAACCGGGCCTGGCTGACGCTGTATGTGAAAACCCCTGAAATGCTTCCCCCTTTACCGGATTTTATTTCATACTATAAATTCGCCGACACTATCGAGGTTGATTTTCTTACCGACGAGAAAATCACCGGGGTGGATACGGAGTTTAGAAACAGCATAATCGATCCTTTTGAGTTGATCAGCTCGAGTTTTATCACCAAGACCTGGCGAAGGAACCGCCGCATCGCCTATTTGAATACAGTCAAAATTATTAATCCCTATAAAAAGGATGAGTATCGTTTCAGGTGTGTATCCCCCGATGGACGAATTTCTCCCTGGATTTTATTCGAAGACGCTAGTGAAATTTCCGGGCTGCAGGTTTACGGTTCGCCGGATCGATTGAGGATCGATTATTTTCCCGACTCCATATATACCGATTTGACGATACAAATTCAAACCGAGGCGGTGGCGTTCGATCTCGAGATGTATCAGAGAGGCATCGGGCTTTTTTCAACCGATATAATTGATAGGGAGATATACGGTCCGACATCAATTTTAATTAAAAAAAGCTCCAGTGTTATTATCGACACCATCATTTCGTTATATCCCGTTTACCCCGAAAAAAATACTGAGGTTTATTCGCCGGATTTCGGTCTGACGATAGAGTTTGACGAAGGTTCGGCGTTTTTTCCAGTCTATGTGCTTCCATCGCTCGGGATGAACGCCGAAATCATGGGGAAGGACGCCGTTGTATATGAGATATGGCCTCTTCATCTTATCGCCGATTCCCCCGTTCGGTATGAATTTGATTTATTAAAATCCGGGATTTCGCCGGATCATTTGGGAGCGTACGGATATATTGAGAAGAAGGGTAGGTGGGGGTTTATTGAGAAAGCGAAGGGTCCTAAAATTGAATTTCCGGGTTTGGGCCTCGGACGAATCGCGTTAATAACGGATGATTCCCCTCCCACCATAAGCACCATCAGGCCGCGCGGAAAAATTCGCTCCAGGAAGCCGGTTCTATCCTGTGTTATCAGGGATAATATCTCCGGAGTTCAGATTGAATCGGGCCCGGAGATGAAAATCGACGGTATCTGGGTGCCCGCCGAATACGATATCGATACTAAAAAATTTCGGTATAAAGTAAATAACAGCCTCAAAGCCGGCAGACACAGGCTGGAAATAACCGCTTTTGATAATCAGGGAAATAAAACAGAGAAAACAACATACTTTACGATCCTGGGCGGATAATTTTCCCCCTCGGTAATAGAAGTTGACGCCAATTAATATTATCTTGAAAATACCTGGATAATTCGTTATTAAGTAAATGCGGTTATAAAATAGCCCGCCTTCGGAACGCGGTTGGTCCGTTTTACGGTTAATTCTTGAAAAGAATGGGATTTAACTTATGAGCCTGGCTCAGTTTGTTCACCTTCACAATCATTCGCAATACTCTCTTCTGGACGGCGCCTGTAGAATAGACGATATGCTCGCCGAGGCCGTTAAGATGAAAATGCCGGCATTGGCCATTACCGACCACGGTAACCTCTTCGGGGCGATCGAGTTTTACACCAAAGCCAGAAAATCGAAAATAAAGCCGATTATAGGCATCGAGGCCTATGTCGCCCCCGAAAGCCGTCATGACAGAACGCCAAAAGGCCTCACAAAGTCCGGGTATCATCTGATACTGCTGGCTAAAAACCTGACCGGTTATAAAAATCTTATAAAGCTTTCTTCGTTGGGCTATACCGAGGGATTTTACAACAAGCCACGAATAGATAAAGAGTTATTACGCGAATACGGTGACGGACTTATCGCCCTCTCCGCTTGTCTCAAGGGTGAGATAGCCCAGAATATACAGAATGACCGTCATGAAGAAGCGAAAAAGGCGGTAAGAGAGTATCTGGATATTCTGGGATCGGAGAATTTTTACCTGGAAATACAGAATCACGGATTGCTCGAGGAGAAAAAGGTTGCGAATGCCGTTAAGGATATGGCGGATAATCTCGGCGTGGAGCTGGTGGCCACCAACGATTGTCATTATATGAAACGCGAGCATTATAATGCTCACGACGCCCTGCTCTGCATTCAAACCGGAAAACTCCTCGAGGAAACCAACAGGATGAAATACACCACCGACCAGATATATTTCAAGTCTCCCGAGGAGATGGTGGAACTGTTTTCCGATACCCCCGAGGCCATAGAAAACACGCTCCGGATTGCCGAGGAATGCAGCCTCGAGCTCGAGCTATTCAAAATCAGGCTTCCCGATTTCCCTCTGCCCGAAGGATTTAAGACAACGGAAAGTTATCTTAAGTATCTTACCATACAGGGGCTTGAAAAAAGATACGGTAAAGTGACCACGACTCTCGAGGAGAGACTTCATTACGAGCTCGACACGATAAACAGCATGGGATACGCCGGCTATTTTCTTATTGTGAAGGATTTCGTTGATTACGCCAGAGCCAACAACGTCAGAGTAGGACCGGGCCGGGGATCGGCGGCGGGCTCTATAGTAAGTTATTGCCTCGAAATAACCAATCTCGATCCCATAAAATACGGTCTTCTGTTCGAGCGTTTTTTAAATCCTGAAAGAATAAGCATGCCCGATATCGATATAGATTTCGCCGATCGCGGACGGGAAAAAGTAATCAATTATGTAACCAATAAATACGGAAAAGAGAGCGTCGCACAGATTATCACGTTCGGCAGCATGGCCGCCAGGGCCGTGGTGAGGGACGTGGGGCGGGTGATGTCGCTATCTTACGGCGAAGTCGACGTTATCGCCAAGCTTATCCCGATGGAAATAGATATGACTCTGGATAAGGCGCTTAAGGTGGAGCATGAATTACAGCGGCGTTACGAGGAGGAAGAATCGATAAAAACTCTAATCGATCATTCCAGAATCCTCGAGGGACTGGCCCGTCACGCCTCCACTCATGCCGCCGGGGTCGTCATAGCCCCCGGCCCCATAACCGATTACGCACCGCTTTATAAATCCAGTAAAGATGAAATAATCACGCAGTACGACATGCGCTGGATCGAGGCCATCGGCCTTATAAAAATGGATTTTCTGGGGCTTCGAACTCTGACAGTGATCGACGATTGTTTGAATCAGCTTAAAAAACGGGGGATCAACCTCGATATCGATAAAATTCCGTTGGATGACACCAAAGTCTATGAGCTTTTCTCGAATGGCGAAACGGTCGGGATTTTTCAGTTTGAGTCCGGCGGAATGCGCGAATATTTGAAAAAGCTAAGGCCGAATTGCCTGGAGGATCTTACGGCCATGAACGCTCTCTACAGGCCCGGCCCCCTGGACGCCAAAATGATTGATGTCTACATAGACCGCAAAAAGGGCATAAAAGAGATCGAATACGCTCATCCGATTCTCGAATCGATTCTAAAAGTTACCTACGGTGTGATTGTTTTCCAGGAACAGGTATTGAAAATAGCGAGGGAACTGGCCGGTTATTCGCTGGGAGAGGCCGATATCCTGAGAAAAGCGATAGGCAAAAAGCAGGCCGACATAATGGCCGAGCAGAAAGATAAATTCATTAAAGGCGCGCAGGATCGTAAAGTCGATAAATCCACCGCGGTAAAAATATTTGAGCAAATTGAGACTTTCGGGCGGTACGGTTTCGTAAAGGCGCATTCGGCATGTTATGCTTTTATCGCCTATCAGACCGCCTACCTGAAAGTTCATTACCCGGTGGAATTCATGGCCGCCTTAATGACCTCCGAAATGTCGGATACCTCGAGGATAATGGAGTTCAAGGCCGAGTGTGAGCGGGTGAAAATCGAACTGAAAAAACCGGATATCAATTCCGGCGAGCCGGGATTCGCCGTGGAAGGCTCATTGATATTCTTCGGGCTCGCCGCTATTAAAAACGTCGGTTCGAGCGCTGTCGAATCTATCGTGAAGACCAGGGAGGAAGGGGGGAAATTCAACGATATTTTCGATTTCTGCAGCCGCATAGATCTTCACGCGGTAAACAGGCGGACCATGGAGAATCTCGTCATGGCGGGCGCCCTGGATGAGATCGGTCCCAACAGGGCGGTTCTCTTTAACAGCATAGAAACGGCGATAAATTACGGGTCCAAAATCCAGAGAGAAAAAGAAACCCGGCAATCGACGCTTTTTGGCGGTAAGGAGGATGCCGCGGAAGCCAGACCGAAATATCCTGAGACCCAACCCTGGTCGCAGATAGAGCTTCTGGCGCGGGAAAAGGATTCTCTGGGATACTGGCTCTCGGGACATCCCCTGGACCCTGTAAAGGAGCTTTTTTACGCTTACATTGACACCCCGCTGGCGGATCTGGAGAAAATCCCGGAGGGGAATAAGATAATTATAGCCGGTGTCCTGACACAGGTAAAGATCCAGACCAGCCGCCGGGGCAATCAGTTCGCCCTGCTTAACATAGAAGATTTTTCGGGATCCGGCGAAATTATAATTTTTTCGGATATCGTCGAGAAAAGAAGAATGCTGCTCATCGAGGGCAATATCGTCGTGGTTTTTGGAACCGCCTCCACGCGCGAGGGAGAAAAAACAAAGATCAGGGGCGATGACGTGACGCTTCTGGAATCGGCGCCGAGGGAATTTCCTCTTTCTTTAAGTATCAGGCTGGAAGAGGGGATCTCCGAAGGCTTGCCGGAGAAACTCCTAAAAGAGTTTGAGACCAACGCCGGCAAAGGCGATATCGTTTTCCATTACAAGCGAAACGGGCGCCAGGTAACATTCAAATCAAAAAAATATAAAGTTGAGCCCTCGGTCAAACTTATCGAAAGGTTAAAAGCTCTCGTGGGGCCGGAGAATGTCTCATTGATAAAGAGTTAGACAGGAACAATAGTTACAACTATTTCGTTTAAAATTTCGATTGTATTTTAAATAGCCGGGAAGGCAAACCGTCTTTAAATTAGAAAGCAGTTGTTTTTGGAGATCTTGTTGGCGATATTGTTTCAATAACCTGCAGATCAGGCCGATGAGATAATACGAGACTTTAATCCGGATAAGAGATCGAGAATTAAAAGGAGCAGATAATGCATTTCTCGCGCGTGATAAATATAATGGCTGCGTTAACCGTATTGATTTTCCTTTCAGCTGTATGTACTGCAGATGAATCTCCGGCACAGAAAGAAAAGGGAAAAAGTGGTATTACCTGGGTCAAATATGACGAGGGTTTGAAACTGGCTGAAAAATTGGATAAAATGATCTTTATCGATTTTTACACCAACTGGTGCAAATTCTGCCATAAAATGGATAAAGAAACCTTTTCAAATAAAGAAATTATAGAATATTTTAACGAGCATTTCATCGCCGTGAAAGTAAACGCCGAATCCAGAACCAAAATTAAACTTCCTGACGGCGAATTCAGCGGACGGGATCTCGCAAGGAAGTATGGAATAAGAGGTTATCCTTCCTATTGGTTTTTGAAGCCAGATGGTAAGGTAATCGTTAATCTTCCGGGATATTCTCCGCCGGAGAGGTTTTTACCTATCATAACATTTTTTGGCGATGGGCATTATGAGAATATGACATACCGGGAATATGTTGATAAAAATTCCCAAAAGAAATAATGCGAAAAGAGCCTTTTTCCCCGGAGTCGGTCCTTGATTGCGGGGATTTTTTATGAATAGAATGGAACAACGGCACTGAGAGGTTGTATAACTGTTGTAATTAAAATAAGTTGCGAATTTCACCGGTTGAATTATCGGCATATTTATGTTATGCTGGATTTTGGGCGGAACTTTGACGATATTTACAACGGTTCGGTAAAAAAAGCAGGATTAAATGTTAAGTTCTTCTAAAAGATCGGCGTATGCGGCTGTAATTCTTTTTTTCATGTTCGCCTCCGCCGTTAATGGCGCCAAATACGCGGGCGAGTTCCTCAATCTCGGCGCCGGCGGAAAGCCATTGGCCCTGGGCGGCTCTTTTATGGCGGCCAATGAAAATGTACTTGCAGGTTATTACAATCCCGCCGGGTTGTCGGTGATCAATAGATCTCAGGCCGTTTTTATGCATTCCGAATCGTTCGGGTCGCTTCTCAACCACGATTTTCTGGCCTACAGCAGGCCGCTGGATTCCGGCACCCGCAAGGCGGCGCTGGGAGTATCGCTGTATCGTCTTGGCGGCGGCGGGATTTACGTCACTGGTATCGATCAAAACAACCGTTTTTATGTAATTCGAGAGGAATCTCATGCCGATTACGCCGCCTATTTCTCATACGGAAGGTCTTTTTCAGAAAGGCTGAGCGGCGGGATCTCGGCCAAGTTAATTTATCGCGATATAGTCGACGAATCGGCTGTCGGACTGGGAATAGATCTGGGCGCTTTATATTCGCCAAAAAAGTGGTTGTCGTTCGGGATTTCTCTACAGGATATAACCACGACGTTGCTGTCCTATTCTACCGGCAAAAAGGAATCGATAACACCCACGGTAAGATCTGGATCGTCATTGAATGCGAGAAGAGGCGGTTTCGGGGCGGCCGCGTATATGGATGCCGAGACCAGGTTTGAGGGCCGTCGCTATGCGTCACAATACAACCTGAGCGGGATGTCCATCGATTCCCATTTCGGACTTGAGATCGACTATCGTGAAGTGATATTCGGCCGAATAGGTTCCGATATCGGCAACCTGACTCTGGGGGTGGGGCTCGATGTGAAAAGATTTGTCATCGATATCGCCATGAGAGATCATTCGGAGTTGGACAACACCTACCTGGTGTCGGTTACTTTCGGGCTGTGAACCGTTTCCTACAATGAAAGTAGAATTTTCCCGGAAAGTTATATATGTTGACAAAAGTGGTAACTTTTGGTAAAATATTTACCTTGGGGTAGAAACAATTTAGAGAGGTGGAAATGAGAAAACTTGTTGTCGTAATTTTACCGATGATTTTTGTAGCGTGTCTGTTTGGTTCGTCGAAAATCGTTAACTATGAACGTACTCTGGGCACCGTCGACGGAAGAATTATAACGGTGGCACAACTGGATTCCGTATCCAAACTTATGATGAAAAATGAGGGCGAAAAACAGAATCCTCAGGATCTGAAAAGCGAGGCTTTAGATAGCGTGGTAATGCAAAAGCTGATCGAGATACGGGTCGATTCGGTTTCCGAGGAGTTGAATAAAGATCGGGAATTTACTCGAAAAAAGGAAAGGAACATTGGCGAGACGGCAAAGAAGATATTGTACCAGGAGAAAATCACCGCCGTTGCGAAAGTGGACTCCTCCGAGATAGCCGAATATTATGAAAACAATAAAAATGATTTCAACGTGCCGGAACAGGCATGGGCCAGGCATATACTTATCCGCAGACCTGATCCCGATACGGCCGGAGTTGAAGCGGAGGAGGAGAGGCGGAAACGGATTGACGAGGCCGACAGATTTGCTAAAGACAGAGCCGGGGCGGTATTGGACAAGGTTCTGGCGGGCGACGATTGGGATTCTCTGGCGGCGACCTATTCCGAGGACAAGCAGAACGCCTCGAAAGGCGGAGATCTTGGCTTTTTCTACAGGGGGAGAATGGTTCCGGAGTTTGATTCTGTCGCCTTTTCGACTCCTCCGGGAGAGATAGTCGGTCCTCTTTCGACCAAATTCGGATATCACGTTATAAAGGTCGAGGAGTATAAACCCGCCTCTATCAAACCTCTCGACGCTGATGTGACATCTCAGATTAAAGGCGTTTTGGCAAGAGAAAAAGAAAAGGAAATCGCGACTGCATACGTGGATTCTCTGAAAGAAAACGGCACGTATGAGTTTAACGATGACGTTTTAAACAGTGGTGACTCCTCGTTTTCCACGGGTACCTGGGTGATGGCCGCGAACGGTACCGACACCCTTTTTTATGATACTTACGCCGACGCTCTACCCAGATTCAAAAAGTGGAAAAAGGTCGATACCCTCACCGTGGAAGATAAAAAGGAAATGCTCGACTATATGAAAACCAATCTTCTTTTGATGCATGCCGTCAGGGCCGAGGGTTATATGGATAATCCCCAGGTGGTAAAGGCCGATGAGGATTATGTTAATAGAGAAGCCCGGCAAAGGGTAATCAATATTATGAAAAACGTCGAATATGAACCTACCGACGAGGAGGTCGAGTCATATTTCTACGAGCATATCGACGATTACAAAGTGGAAAGAAAGTTGATGGTATATCATATTATTTTCCAGGATTCGGCCTTCGCCGAGGCCATACGGGATTCGATTTTACTGGGCGCCGATTTCGTGGAGATGGCCAAGAGATATTATCCGGGGGAACCGGAAATAAGGGAGGTGGCCTACAACCTGGATTATATCGGTCCCAAGGATATGGGGGAAGCTTTTTATGACGCCGCCAACGATCTCGATATAGGCGATATAAGTCATCCCGTAAAGACCGAATGGGGATATCATCTGATAAAGTTGATACAGAGGAAAGAGGATAAGACCATCGCACAGGTCAAACCCGGTATAAAGCATACACTTAAGAACCTGCGGGACGCAGAGAAAAAGCGGCGGTTATTCGAGGAATGGAAATCCATCGCCGCCATTGAAATTGATGATAAACTCTTAGGTAAGTACGACCCGTTTTTCAGCAGGTAATTTGATTTGAAAAAACGCCCCGTAAACAAGGGGACAGACAAAGTTATACTTCCGATTAACGGGAGGCCGAACGGTCCTCCCGCCGAATCGGTATTTTCCAGTGATTCGCAGGAAGATATCGCCATGCTGGGGGAGGTATTTCGAAAACTCACCCATCTGGGAGCGATATCCATTCCGGTGGTTTATTTCTTTTTTGGGGAAATCATCCTTTATTTTCTCGCGGGCGGGCTGGTTTTTTCTATCGTGGTTGATATGATACGTTTTTACGGCGGAGAAAAGAGCAAAACCTTTATTACCAGGTACCTGGGGATTATGATTCGCCCGCGTGAGACCAAGGATTTTACGGGGGCGACCTATATATTGGCGAGTTCCATCATAGCTATTCTTATATTCGATAAACCGGTCGCCGTGGCATCCATTGCGTTTATAGTTATCGGAGATACCGCCGGGGCAATAATCGGGCGGATCTGGGGCAAAGTAAAATACCGCAGCAAATCGCTGGAGGGTTCCGTCAGTTTCTTTATCGCCTGTACGATCGTGGCCCTGGTGGTTCCAGGCATACCGTTCTGGGTAAAGATCGCCGGCGCTTTTATGGCGACTATAACGGAAGCTTTTACTGTCAAGATCGATGATAATCTTACGGTCCCGCTGATATCGGGCATCGTAATGCAATTTATTACCAATCAACCGGTTATATTGGCGTATTTTTCTTGACTTGGAAAATCCTGAGCTATATATTGACTTAAATCTATGACCTATCAGGAGGGAATATGGCTAAAGGTAAGGTGAAATGGTTTAATGACCTTAAAGGCTATGGTTTTATTACCTTGTTTAACAATAACAACGATATTTACGTTCACCATACCGAAATCAAGGCAAACGGTTATAGAACATTAAAAGTCGGTGAGGAGGTAGAGTGCGATGTTACCGAATCACCCGAGGGGTTAAGGGCTTCTAACGTAATTTTGGTAAAATAGAGTAATCCGGCCCCAAACCGGATTTTTAAATGAAAACAATCGATCTCAGATCCGATACCGTTACAACTCCATCCGCCGCGATGCGCAGGGCAATGGCCGAGGCTGATGTTGGCGATGATGTTTTCGAGGGCGATCCAACCGTAATAAAGCTTGAAGATAAAGTAGCGAAAATTCTGGATCACGAGGCCGCCCTGTTTGTGCCGTCCGGCACCATGGCGAACCAGATCTCATTGAGAATGCTGACTTCTCCGGGCGACGAGATACTCTGTGAAAGAGGCACCCATATTGTAAACTATGAAGTTGCCGCGGCATCGGCGCTTTCCGGGATACAGCTTACGCCCATTGACGCCCCGAATGGCATCTTAACGCCGGAATTGATTGAGCCTTTTATCAGGCCCGAAAATATCCATCATCCCAACACCGCGATCATAGCCGTAGAAAATACTCATAACCGGGCCGGCGGAAGAGTCTATCCCATGGAACTGCTTCGGGATATCGGAGACCTGGCGCGAAAGCACAATCTTAAATATTACCTGGACGGCGCCAGGATCTGGAACGCCGCCGCCTTTCACGAGGTTTCGCAGTCCGAGATCGCGAAGGAGTTTGACGCCGTTTCGGTCTGCTTTTCCAAGGGGTTGGGGGCGCCGGTGGGTTCGGCGGTTGTATCATCGAGAGATAATATCAAAAGAGCTCGCAGAATCAGAAAAATGCTAGGCGGCGGGATGAGACAGGTGGGAATTATCGCCGCCGCGGCTTTATTTGCGCTTGAGAAGAATCTTAAAAGGATCGCCGAAGATCACCGAAGGGCCGGGATACTGGCGAACCGGCTTGCAGAATCGGGAATATTCGAAATCGATCCCCATGAAGTTCAAACAAATATCGTCGTCATCGATCTTCCCGCTCCGCTTAAATTAGATACCTTTATCGATAAACTCAAATCCAATGGTTTGCTTGTTGTCCCGTTCGGCAGCGCCAGAATTCGCGCCGTAGCTCATTTGAATGTGGATGATGATGATATCAGCCATGCCGCGGAAATATTGATAGAAACCGCCAAAACGGAGATTTAGGCGATCTCTTAGCTTAAAAAGCGTCCATAACTCGCCGATATTCATTGAAGAAGGTTGAATATTTTATGAAACGGAATATTAGGACGAACATAACCTCAAATATAGTATTAAGTTTAGCCGTATTATTATGGGGCTTTTCGATGTTTATGGTATTTGAGGACAATTACGCGACAAATCCCGTCTATGATCTATCGGATATCCCGCTCGATCAGGTTAATGGCGACATATTCCAGAATTGGATGGACGTTAAGCTCGTGGGCAGTAAAATCGGGTATTCGATGCAATCATTCGGAAACACCCCGCTCGGCTATACACTGAAAGACTATTCGCTGGTAAAAATCCCGCTGGGCGGCACCGTGCGCGAAGTTTATCTGGATTCCTACGCGATTTTAAACGTGGATTATTCATTGAAGAACTTCACCTTCGGCCTGGTTTCCGGAGATTATACCACCGACGTTTATGGTGAAGTCAGAAACGGCAAGCTGACGGTAAAAGTTATGTCGCAGAATAACGAATCCGTGGTTTCATTTGAGGCTGATAACGGCGTATACCTGCCCGCAGTTGTTCCCTTGATGGCAAAGGCGAAAGGATTCCCGATCGGGAAATTTTATCTGCCGACTTTCGATCCGTTTTCCCTGGTTACAAATGAACTCGAGGTAAATATCGACACTCTTGAGGAGGTGGACACAGGTTTCGGAATGCAGAAAGCCTATAGGCTCTCGCTCGTTTTTTCGGGGGTATCGAGTCTCATGTGGGTTGATAAAACCGGCCGCGTGATCCGGGAGGAGGAAACCGGCGGAATGGAGATGGTCGCCGTTTCCAAAGAAAAGGCTCTCGATATGCCCTATGTCGAAGATATCGATATGGATCTGCTGGATGATCTCGCCGTATCATGCGAGGGCCGGATACCGGATCCCCGAAATTTAAATTACCTCAAGGTTTTAATAGGCGGTATTAAACCGGAGTTTTTCGATCTGAACGATGATTTTCAGACTGTTATCTCCACCGATCCTTTGATAATTGAAATTCACCCCGGCCGCATAAAATCATCGGAATTAAGCGATAAGGCAACCTATCTGAAATCCGAGACGTTCGTGCAGACCGAAGATGCCAGGATAGTGGATGCGGCTTCGGAGATTACCTCCGGTTTATCCGGAAAAGAATCCATCGCCATTGGCATAAGCTCATGGGTTTATAAGAATATCGAGAAGGATTACGCGATATCGCTGCCTTCCGCCGTGGACGTGTTAAAGGTTCGTAAGGGCGACTGCAACGAACATACCGCTCTCTACACGGCGTTGGCGAGGGCGTCGGGCATACCGACCAAGATATGCATAGGGATTGTTTATAAGGACGGTCTTTTTTATTATCACGCCTGGCCCGCGGTTTATCTGGACGGCTGGCGACCTGTTGATCCCACCTTCGGGCAGGATCTCGCCGACGCCACACATATTAAGATCCTGGAGGGCGGATTTGAAAGACAGGCCGATCTGCTCCGGGTGGTGGGCAAAATGACTGTAACAGTGCTGGAAACCTCCAAAATGGCGGAACATCAACTATGATAGAGCTATCAAATGTGTCGAAATCCTTCGGCGAAAATACAGCGGTATCAGATTTGTCGCTGAATATTAATTCCGGTGAATTCTTCGGTTTTCTGGGTCCCAACGGTGCCGGTAAAACTACGACTATAAAAATGATGAATGGCTTACTAAAACCGAATAAAGGAACATTGAAAATCTGCGGTATCGATGTCCAGGACGATCCTGAAGGGGCGAAAATGAAAACCGGTTACGTACCGGATTCCCCCTATCTTTATGAGAAGCTGACAGCCCGTGAGTATCTCGAATTTACGGGCGGTCTGTACCGGCTCGCGCCGGAGAAGATTAATTCACAGATTGAATGGTTGTTCGACCTTTTCGGTATGCAGGACTGGGCCGACAGCAGATGCGAGGAGTATTCTCACGGGATGAGGCAGAAGGTGGTATTTTCCTCGGCGTTTATCCACGACCCCGAAGTCTTGATTATCGACGAGCCCATGGTGGGACTCGATCCTCAATCGGGAAGATTGATCAAAGATCTCCTGAAACTGTACTCCCAGAGAGGAACCACGGTATTCGTTTCAACTCATACGTTGAGCCTGGCGGAGGAGTTGTGCGACAGAATCGGGATAGTATATAACGGCAAGCTGATAGCATCCGGGACGATAGAGGAACTTCGATATGAAGCCGAAGCCGCGGGCGAAAACCTGGAGAGCCTGTTTCTGAAATTGACCGGGGGCCCGAGGGCGGCGAACCTGCCGGATGGTGTCAAAATTGAGTAATATCAGTCTTATGCTGCGATACAAATCCGTATCCGCCGGATCTTTTTTTCAGAATATCGACGGCGAACGGATGATGAAAATCATCGTGGGCCTTTTTGTAATAACCTGCTTTTTCGGAGGCAGCTTCTTTTTCTTCTACAGAATTTTCAATTACCTCGGCGGTTTGCAGGATATAGGCTTATTATTGATTAACAAGATAATCTCCCTGGGTTTTCTGGCGATTTTTATAATGCTTATCATATCGAATATCGTAACTTCGATCACGACGCTGTACAGGTCGAGAGAAACATCTTTTTTAATTTCAACGCCGGCATCGCATAACGACGTTTTCACAGTGAAATTTATTGACAATATTTTCTTTTCCACCTGGGCGGTTCTGCTTCTGGGAATGCCTATAATTTTCGCCTACGGGATTGTAAGAGATTTCAGGTTCTGGCATTATATCTATACCATATTATTCGCCCTGCTGCCTTTTATTATAATTCCGGCCTGCCTCGGTGTCGTTTTTTCCATGATAATGTTCCGGTTGTCGAAATCGATCAGCCCCAGATTGATGCTGCTTTCCTTCGGCTCGGTCCTTTTTTTGGTCATAGTGTTATATTTCAAGTTCGGGCAGCCATCTTCTCTGGCGTTTAACGTTATTTCCGACTGGAGGGTATTGAATAGATATCTGGGTTCCATGGGGGCGACCTCGTTCGCGTTTCTGCCCAGCTTCTGGATGTCGGAGGTTTTAAGGACGATCTCGGCCGGGGAAGGGAAATTGTTGCTGACCTATATACTGGCTTTGATCTCGACCATGATACTTTTTTTAAACCTGGTATTCAGGCTGGCGCATCGCCTCTATTACGAAAGCTGGCTGGCATCGGGGGAAACTCGAGGAGGCAAAATGACCAGGAAGGTAAAGACCTCTCGAAGCATACCGTTTTTCAGAATGCCGGAATGGCTTCCGTCGGATTTTAAGTCGGTGTTGCGGAAGGACCTGAAAATATTCATCAGGGAACCGGCGCAGTGGGCGCAGTTTACAGTGCTTCTGGCGCTCCTGGCTATATACCTGGTCAACCTGAAATATTTTCCCACCGACGTTCGGGATTCATACTGGAAGACTCTTATCGGATTCGGAAATTTCGCCTTCACGGGGTTTATTCTGGCGACGCTTTCGATACGTTTCGTATTCCCCAATATCAGCCTCGAGGGAAGATCGTTCTGGGCCATAATATCATCGCCGATGCCGGTGCGTAGGTTGTTCTGGGTAAAATTCTGGTCGGCGTTTATTATTTTTCTTTTTATCTCGGAGGTGCTGGCGTTTGTCTCGAACATCATGCTGGGACTGCGGGGAACGCTGATGGTCTTGACATTTATATCGGTACTGCTTATGTCGATTTCGCTGACCAGTCTGGCGGTGGGGATGGGGGCGATCTACCCCCGGTTCGAGGAACGCAATCCGGGAAAGATAGCGTCATCAATGGGCGGTATGGTGGCGACGGTATTAAGCCTTATATATGTCGGCCTTATGGTGAGCATCGCGGCGTTGCCGGCGCACAGGTATTCAGTTTGCAAAATGGACCCGACATTGCCTTTCCCCGTTTTCGAGGTTTCACTCGCCGTCGGCCTGATGTTTGTTTTGAATTTGACAACTATTACTATTCCCCTTAAATTAGGTCTTCGATCGTTGAAGAACCGGGATTATTAATTAATTCGAGGAGTTTTTGTGAAATTACTGGTAACCGGCGGCGCGGGATTTATCGGATCGAACCTCGCGGACGCCCTGATTGAAGATGGTCATAATGTAACAATTATAGATGATCTTTCCACTGGACGAAAAGAAAACATCCCGGAGAAGGCGGAATTTCATAAGCTGGATATATCGTCTCCCGTTGTCGACAAGATTTTTGAAAGAGGCGAATTCGACCAGGTTTTTCACCTTGCCGCCCAGATGGACGTCAGGAAGTCGGTGCAGAATCCGATTTTTGACGCCAACGTGAATATTCTCGGAGGAATCAACCTCCTTCAGGCCTCCGTTAAACACGGCGTAAAGAAGTATATTTTTTCATCAACGGGCGGAGCCATATACGGCGAGCAGGATTATTTCCCGGCGGACGAAAACCATCCGGCAAATCCCATCAGTCCCTATGGAGTTTCCAAGCTGGCGTTGGAGAAATATTTATATTATTACCATGCGGAACATAAACTGCCCTATGTATCTTTGCGTTACGCCAACGTTTACGGGCCCCGCCAGAATGAGAAGGGGGAGGCCGGCGTGGTGGCGATTTTCTGCTCCAGGCTGTTAAACAATCAGGAAGCGGTCGTAAACGGTGATGGCCTGCAGACCAGGGATTTTGTTTATGTCGATGATGTTGTTAAATCCAATCTGCTCGGCATGCGATATGAGAAAAACGGTTGCCTAAATGTGGGCACGGGTTTGGAAACCGATATCAATACCATATTTGAGATGATTAAGACGGCAATGGATTCGGAGCAGAAGAGAATAAACTGTCCCGCCAAACCCGGCGAACAGAGAAGAAGCTGTATCACCTACGATCTCATTCAGAAGGAGATGGGATGGTCACCGTCCGTCTCTCTCGATGAAGGCATTCGAAAAACCGTCGATTATTTCAAATCGAAGATAAAAATTAAGGTATAATGGCGGAGATTATAATTATCGGAAGCTCCAGCGGCGATCCGTCGCCGGATAGGGCTAACGCTTCTTTTTTATTGAACGCCGGGAACGAATTGTATCAATTCGACGCCGGAGAAGGTTTTTCGTCATCGATTCTCAGGCAGAAAATAGAGCATTCCGATATCGGGACGATATTCATAACCCACGGCCACGCCGACCATTTTACGGGGCTTTTCCTCGAAATCCAGATGATGCATCTCGCCCGGCGAACAAGGCAGCTTTCGATCTATATGCCCGAGGAATTGATCGAACCGGTCAAAAATATGCTTCTGACCGCGTACATGTTTCCTGAACGCCTGGGATTTGAAATCATGTTCAATCCGGTCAAACCCGACCCGGTATTTAGAGACGATAATATCACGGTCTACTCCCGCGCCAACAGCCATTTGAAACCATACGAAAAGGATATCGAGGAGAATAGGTATAATAACAAAATGCAGTCGTATTCCTTCGTTATAAAAACGGACGGCTGTAAAATAATCTATTCGGGCGATATCGGCTCGCTTTCCGATTACGCCGATCTTCTGGACGATTGCGATATTTTGATTACCGAGGGACTTCATCTCGATCTCGAGGAACTTTTTGAGCTGTCGGCGCAAACCGGTCTTAAGAATCTGGTTTTAACACATCTTTCGTGGGAAATATACGCCGAACCAGAACCGATAAAAACACTGGCCGCAAAGCATGGCCTTACAGACTTGATTATTGCCAGCGATGGCCTTAAATTAACTGTTTGAAAATATCATGCAAATACCGGCACATTTTCCCGGTGTTTTCGGTTTTACCCTCTGATGATGAATAATTTTGATAAAAGAGAGGTTTTTTGATGAGTGTTGCGCGCGTGAAATGGGTTGAGAAATTACAATTAGTCGGCGATACACCATCGGGGCATTCCATCGCCATGGACGGCCCCAAACGGGTGGGTGGGGATGATTCCGCCGTAAGGCCGGGCGAGCTGACTCTTGTCGCCCTGGGAGGCTGTACGGGGATCGATGTTATCACGATTCTGGAGAAGATGAGGGTGAAGTTCGATTCCTTCGAGGTGGCGATTGATGCCGAGCCGGCCCCGGAACATCCAAAAGTATGGACCAAAATTCATGTGAAGTATATTTTCAAGGGCAAGAATATGGATGAGGCCAAGGTGAAGAAGGCGATCACCCTTTCGGAGGAGAAGTATTGCTCGGTCTCGGCCATGCTCAAGAAGACCGCCGAAATGACCTGGGATTATGAGATTATTGAGGAATAGAATATATATTTACGCGCAGTCAGCCCCGCTTTTAGCGGGGCTTCCTGACTGCAACGAAGCTGTAGCCGTAGGTCAAATCCCCCCGGGATTTGACAACATGGAGTCAGGTCTCGGGGAGACCTGACCTACTTGTCATGTCGGACTTGATTCGGCATCTATGGTGGGCCACCTTCTCATGCGTCGTCAGGAATCCTTTCCTGACGACACCTTATCTGCTGTAAGGAATGGGTTCCTTACAGCGCGGGGGAAAATAGTAGCTATTTCAAATACACCATCCGCTTCGTATCCACAAAATCCCCGGACTCTATCCGATAGAAATACACTCCCGACGAATACCCCGACGCATCCCATACTGCCTGGTACTGCCCGGCCTGCATATCCTCGTCAACCAGCGTCTCTACCTTACGCCCCAGCAAATCGTAGATATCGATCCTGACCCGCCCCGCCTCCGGCAGGCCGTATTCGATGGTGGTGGAGGAGTTGAAGGGATTGGGGTAGTTGGTATTTAAAAATACTCTCCGCGGAAGCCTTGATTCATCGCTAATACCTGTAACAACATCGAGGTCATAGACAATAATCGAGTTGTATTGAATTGAAAGAATCTCATCGCTGCCGTCGCCGTCAAAATCGGCGACTTGAGATAGTTCAAAACCAAGATTAAGTAATATCGCCGAAAGAGAACCGTTGGAGCCATTGATGAAACGGTATTCTACTGGTGGATTACCAAAAGAGCAGATTACCTGAGGATTGACATATATTCCAGAATCCCTGAAAGCGAAAAGCAAGGAATCCAAGCCGGACATTCTATCTGAGGTCCATATAACCTGCGGATCTTCTAACGAGCAAAGAACCAGCGAATCATTTTCACCAAAGCATAATTCCAATTCTTCATTATTAGTATAAACATCAGAAATGAAACTTCCCTCCCAGTCATCTAACTGCCATAACGATGATTGCCAGAAGGTATTGCTATATAGTATAGAATCAGCCGAAAAAAGACTCAGCATTATATCTTTACTCCAACCAAGCCCGAAAGTGAACCACCTTGATGAAACGGTTAGCAAAGTAAAGACAGTATCGCTTTGTGATAAAATACGATGTTCTACTAAGCCTATTTCAGATGTAAGCAATTCTTCAAATGTGGTGGCATTAATAAATATTAAATCGCCGGTTTTTAAGCATTCGTCGGGTCCGGGAGTATGCTCGCTCAGATCATAGATATTGGAAAACAAAGCAATAACTGTTTGCGGGCCAGCGCTGGCTGTTATAATGTAAATTGATACTTTTTCAATAAACTCATAATGATATCCGTACCAGTAATACGGAATAATAATAATTGCATAGTTCGGTAAAAGGATAAGAAATTCGTTTTGAATAGTAAAAGAAGGACCGTCAAATATGCTTACCCAGTTTGTATCCAGATTATTATAATCTCCGCCCCTCGTAAACCATTCTTTACTGACTATTACGATATCAATCCAGTCGTCATCATTCCGGTCACCTATAGTGTAGCATTTATATGTGCTGTCCAGCGGCGGGCTGGTCCAGATTGTCTGAGGAGTATGCGGATCAAAGAGGTGGATGTTCGTACTGTCTTTCACCGATAAATCAATCAGGCCATCGTTGTTTATATCCTCAAACAACAAATCCGTCGGTGCGTTCAAGGGCGGGCTGGTCCACTGGACCTGGTAGGTCTGGCTGTTGTAGATATAGACGTAATAATCGGTGGTGATGATTATCTCCTTCAAGCTGTCGCCGTCCAGGTCCTCCACGTACAGCTCGGTTATCTCCGACGGCGCCTGGATGGAGCCGATCTCCACCAGCTGCAGCGTATCCACCTGCGCGGACGAAACCGCAAAGATAAACGCCACAAATATTATGACACTAAAGTATCGCATAACCGCCCCCTGTGATAAATGTCCTTAACTCTATATGTAAAATACCATTGGCTTGGTTTATGTCAAGGGAAATCTGGATTTGAGTATATTGTGAGGCATCAGGATGTCGTCCCGCCTGCGGCGGACATCCATCCTGATGCATAGAATTGTTGGCCGTAGGTCAAATCCTTCCGGGATTTGACGCCTTGGTGTCGGGAGCACGGGGCTCCCGACCTACCGATTAAGTGGTAGGCCGGACATTCTTGTCCGGCCGAATTTGATATTATCCTTAAAAGGACAGACAGGAATGTCTGTCCTCCCGATATTGTGGGCATGTAAATGTGCTGTAGATTGGCACCCATGTGTGCCAATCTTCCGGGTAAGAAGCCGACACATGGGTCGGCTTCTACGACGTGCATGGGTTTGCTGTGGTCAAATCCTTCCGGGATTTGAGGCAATGCAGTCAGGCCCCCCGGTGGCGGGCCCGACCAACAGCAGAGACAGTCATTGCGAGGCGTTCCCGACCCCTGGTCGGGGACGACGAAACAATCCCATAAATTGAATTTACGAATGAGATCGCTTCGTCGTCTCCCCCGCCGGAGACGGGGTGGACTCCTCGCGATGACGTATACTATTTTAATGTGTTTCGGGAACTACGATTCCCGAAACAGGCGGCGTGTCAGGCGACACCACAGTCTAAACTGTCAGAATATGTCAGCGGAAAAATATCTGCTTATTTGC
>CBFCYP010000029.1:0-26514 GCA_965602185.1 uncultured bacterium | reverse complement strand
CAACAGCAACAACAACAACAGCAGAACCAGGACCAGAATAAAAAAGAGGACGATAAAAAAGAACAGCAACAAGGTCAAAATAAGGATCAGGGAAATCAAGAGAATCAAGATCAACAACAGAAAGACTCTCAACAACAGGAAAATCAACAACAGCAGCAAGAGCAGAATCAAAAACAGCAGGCTTCCGAGGACAAACAGCAGATGACAGAGGAGGATGCTAAAAACCTCCTTTCGAGATTCGAGGAAGATGAAAAAGAGATACAGAAAAAACTGAAACAGGTAAATCTTCGCGGTAGATCTATTTATGACTGGTAAAAAGTTTTATATTTTTATCATTTTATTCGCGCTTTTGTTGACGACACCGGCTTTCGGACTTTCGATCTCCAGTTCCGTAGATAGAAATGTGGTGGAATTGGGCGATCCCATTAACCTGTCGGTCTTGGTCACCGGTGAGAGAGGTTCCACTCCCGATCCTGTTCTTCCGGATCTATCCGATTTTGAAGTGTATTCTTCCGGAAAAAATACCAGTATCTCGATCGTAAACGGAAGGTTTTCATCAACCCTTGAGATGTCATACGTGCTGGTTCCCAGGAAAATGGGCATCTTAACAATCGGCCCTATCGTGGTAAAGGAAAGGAATGAAATTATATCGACGGATCCCATAAAGATCGAGGTAAAACAGCAGGGCAAAATCGGTCAATCGCCGGGATCGAAGAGGAAAACCGAAAGTGTAAAGGTTCCCAGCAGAACCGAGAATTTCTTCATCGAACAAACCGTTGATAGGAGAAGACCATACGTGGGCGAGCAGGTCACCCTGACTTTCAAATTCTATCAGGCGGAGAATCTCTGGGAGCAGCCCACTTTGGAATGGCCGGAATTCAACGGTTTTACCGTAGAGGATTTGCCACCCAATAACAGATATGATAAAATTATCAACAGTAAACGCTACAGGGTGACCGAAATAAAACGCGCCTTATTCCCGATAGGTTCGGGGGAAATTATCATAGATTCGCCCCGCCTGATAATAAGAGAAGATATTTTTAATAATTTCATGGATCCTTTTAATATGTTTGGACGCGGCAGAAGACGCGCCCGTCCGAGTGGCCCCAGGATTCTCACGGCCGACCGGATTAAACTCGATGTCAAACCGCTCCCCGCGCAGGGAAAACCCGGAAGTTTCGCCGGCGCCGTCGGACGTTATACAATCAGAGCCGCCGTTGATAAAGATTCGGTGGGAGTCGATGAGCCGATTACCATGAAAGTTATCCTGTCGGGATCGGGGAATATTAAGTCGCTTCCGGCCATATCGTTTCCCGAGATGCCGGATTTCAGAGTATACGAATCCGGTAAAACCGAATCGATCAACAACAGCGAAGGAGTTATATCGGGTTCCAAGACCTTCGAACAGGCCATAATTCCGGTAACGTCCGGCAATTTCCGGATACCTTCCATCGAGTTTAGTTTTTTCAACCCGAACACGCGTAAATATCAAACCGTTCGAACCGATCCCACAGATGTTATGGCCTCGGGCGAAGCCCTTGCCGATATAGGGGGAACGCCTAAAAACATCATCGGGGCGGGTCACAAATCATTTGCGTATATAATCACCGAGTTTTCGAAGCCGGCAAAACAGCTGGATATCTATAGAAGCGCCTGGTTCTGGTTACTGCAATTCGCGCCGATAGGGGGGATGATCGCGGTTGTGTTTATGAGACTGCGTAACAGGAGAATGATGGGAGATCGGGCATATGCCCGGCGGATGTCGGCCGGGAAAAAATCCCGAACTTTATTTAAATCAGCTTTACGAAAAAAACAATCAGGCGACGTTATCGGATTTTATGGAGAGCTTTATTCTGCCATAATCGGGTATATCGCCGATAGGCTCAATCTGGAGCAATCCGCCCTCACCGTTGATGATATAAAGGCGCTTGATAGATTAGACGCGGAGACAAATGGCAGGCTGGTTGAATCTTTGGACAATATCCAGGTCGCCCGATTTGCCCCGGGCCCGAATTCCGCTTCGGGTATGGATAAGGCCGTCAGCGAAGCGTCAGAACTGCTCAGGCGCCTGGAGAGAAAATTATGAAGATATCGGTATACGTTATTATTCTGATTTTAACATTTACATGCTCGCTTTGCCTCGCCGTCGATAACGAGACCCTCTGGGATCAGGCCGCCGAATTTTATGATAACGGGGATTATTCGTCCGCTATAAATTCCTACGCCAGTCTGATCGAAAAAAATTATATTAATTCGGAAATATACCACAACCTGGGCAATTCATATTTCAAAAACGATCAGTACGGCAGGGCGATCTGGGCCTACAGGCGGGCTTTGATCTTCGATCCCGACCTCGAACAGGCCCGAATCAACCTGGAGTTCGCCCGAAGCATGAATCTGGATAAAATCGAGGTCCGGGGAGGCGGATTTATTACGGATATCTGGGATTTTCTCACCGGTTTATTCGGGTATAATGAATACCTAATTGCCTTTACAATAACCTGGTGGATATTGGCACTTTTGGCCGCCCTGTTGATCTATCGTGGAAATTTCGCCTCGTGGCCATATTATCTGTTGATTGCAGCATTGATTGTTGCTATCTTTTCCGCTACAGCGGCCGCCAGAAGAATCAAAATCGATCGTCTGACCTCCTGGGGCGTGCTCGTTGAAAGCGCCGCCGATATTCGCGAAGGTCCCGGTGAGGATTTTGAGAGAATTGAAATTGGACATGAAGGGCTGGAATTCAAGATCCTCGGCGAAAGAGAAAACAGTTATCTTATTGAATTGAAAAGTGGTTTAAAAGGCTGGATCAACAAAGAAGCCGTTCTGAAAATTTGAGTATTCTCAAGCGAAAGAGGTTCTGGGGGCTTTTACTGACGATAGGTCTTCTGATCTATTGCTTCTATGATCTCGACCTTTATGCCATTCTTAACGCCATTTCAGCCATAGATATCAGGTATCTTATCCCCTTGATTTTTATTGAGGTGATCATAGCTTTTATAAGAGCGTCGAGATTTACATATTTCGTTGATGCTTTTAAACCGGCGAAAATACGGAAAATATTTCCGATTTACTGTATCGGAATAATGACCAATCTTTTAATGCCCTATCTTACGGGTCAGGTCGCCAGGATATTCCTGTTGAGCAAAAAAGCCCATGTCAAAAAAACATCAATCTTCACGACTACCGTACTCGAGGTTTTATTTGACGGGCTGGCAATTATCGCGATTTTCCTCGTAATCTCCCTGTTTGAGGTTATCCCCGATGATTTCCAGGCCTGGCATTTCATCACGCTGGGGGGCGCGGTGATCCTGGTAACCGCGGTTCTATTTGTCATCTCCCGATCGCATACCAAAAGCCATAATTTCGTTCATCATTTTACCAAACACCTATCCCCGAGACTTCAAGCGAAAATCGACGAAATAAAATTTTCTTTTCTGTCGGGGCTGGAAGCTTTAAAGAGCTCCAAGCACCTATCGGTAGTATCTGTTTTGTCTGTGCTATGGTGGGTATTTCAGGCCGCCATGGTCTATTTGCTCATTCTGGCATTCGGATTTAAAATAAGCATCTGGGGAGCGGTAATAATTACAGCCATTGTGAATATTATGATGACGGTTGTGGTATCGCCATGGAATATCGGCACATTTCAAGGCGCCACCGTCGCCGCCATGGCGCCTTTTGGTGTGGGTAAATCCGAGGCCCTGGCGTTTTCATTCCTGCTTCATATCTTCGTTTATCTTCCCCCGATAATTCTGGGGGCCCTTTCATCTTTTAAAGAGGGCTTGACATTCAGACAGATAAAGGATGAAAGCGAGAAGGAAAAGGAGGAAATTGAAAAAGAGAAAAAGGCTGTCGAACAGGCGGAGACCGTAGAAGTAGAATAAACGTCCCATATCCCCAATAAATATTCATATGCCGAATGCGATCTAAAGCAAAGGTGCGAGTTCTTTTATGTTGACATAATATATGCTCTAATATTTACTTTGGGAATTTGGGTGGAAATGAAAAGATCAGCTTTGTTGAAAAAGACCGTGATTGTCGATAAGAAATTGACAGAAATGTACGGCGAAAAAAAACAACTGGAATTCCGCGATCCTACCGAGGAGTTGATTTTGACCATACTGTCTCAAAATACAAATGACATCAACAGAGACAGGGCTTTCGTCTCGCTGACTACCAGGTTCTCAAGTTGGGAGGGAATAGCCGATGCCAGATCATCTTCTATCGCCGGCGCTATTAAGGTCGGAGGCCTGGCCAATATTAAATCGAAGAGAATAAAGAAGATCCTGAGGCAGATCGGGGAAAAATCAAAAGCTTATTCCATTTCATTCATAAAAAAGATGTCCGATAATGAAGCATGGGAATACCTGATGTCGTTTGAAGGCGTCGGGCCAAAAACCGCGGCCTGCGTGATGCTGTTTTCGCTGGGCCGGGATTTTATGCCGGTCGACACCCACGTACATAGAGTGACCAAAAGGCTGGGTCTGATCCCGGATAATATGAATGCCGAAAAGGCTCATGATTGGTATAGGGAGATGAAACCTCCCGTTAGCTTTTATCGGTTTCATCTGAATTTAATAGAGCACGGACGAACTTTATGCCGTCCCGCGAAACCAAAATGCCCGGAATGTAGTCTTAAAAGGGAATGTCTCTATTTTAACGAGAATCGAAAATGATTAAAACACTGGCTTACAATCCCGATGATGGCGTAACCGTTCACGAAGGCATCATCGATTTTCAGGAATTGGTCTCCAGGGACGATTGTACGTTCTGGGTGGATCTGGATAAACCCGTCGATGAAGAAGCGTTTATTCTCACCTCTGACTTTAATTTCCATCCCCTGGTGATCGAGGACGTAATCGTCGAAAAGGGACCGCCCAAATTGGACGTTTTCGATAAATACCTCTTCATGGTCTTCTACATATCCTATTACAAAAGCGCCGGAGAGCTCGGGAAAAAAGAGATAGACCTCTTCCTCGGCGACAATTTCGTCGTCACAATCCACAATGATTCGTTCCCCATGCTCGAAAAAATCAGAAACAGATGTTTACGCGACGAAAGAGTACTCTCCAGGGGAGCAGTTTTTACATTTCACACTGTCCTGGACTACCTGGTCGATGAATTCATAGAGATACAGGACGAGGTCCAGCGGTTTATAGACCGTTTGGAAGCCGATGTGTTTTCCGGGACCGCGGAATCATCCATTTTAAAGAGAATATTCGAGCTGAAGGAAGATATAGGGGCCCTGAGAAGGCTGGCGACAACTCAAAAACAGATTCTATGGAGGTTTTCAAAAGGCGAATATAAATTGGCAAAAGGCGCGTCTTTGATCTATTTTCGTGACGTTTTCGATCATATGAGCGACATTGTCGAACACGCCGAGAGTTATAACGATCTGCTTTCAAATATACTGCATGTATACCTTTCTATGGCCTCGGAGAAAACCAATACCATAATGAAAACGCTTACTATATTTACGGCGGTTTTATTGCCGCTTTCGGTTATTTCCGGAATTTACGGTATGAACTTCGATTTTCCCGAAAGACATGTTCCGGGAAGCTATTTTATCGTCCTCGGTATTATGGCGACAATTGTGGTGACTTTGTTGATTATCTTCAAACGCAAAGACTGGTTATAACGGTTGACAATTTCGGGAAATCAGATTATTATGCCCGGTAACGCGCTGGAGATTTGATTGAAAGATGGATAATGTTAATGTAATAAGGAACGGTTTTTTTGCCCCCGATTTTACCCTTTTGTCCACTGGCGGAAGCATGGTATCTTTAAAAGACTGCGTTTCAAATAATTTTCTGGCTTTATGTTTTTTTTCAAACTGTGGTTCCAACAGAACGAAGGCTATTCTGGCCCAATTGGGTAAAGGATTACCCCGGACTCTATATGATTTCGAGGTGACCGTCGCGGCCGTTACGCCGGAGAAAATGCACACATTAGTCGACCTTAAAAACGAATTGGGACTTTCTTTTCCATTATTATCGGATACCAGGATGGAGGTATGCGGTTTGTATAATGTGATCGATTCTGAAAGTAAAATCCCGGCTGTACACTTCTCCATCTTTGTTATAGATGATGAGTTTATAGTCCGTCACAGATTCATCGAGTCGCCCGAAAATGAATTTCGAATAGAGGATTTTAAAAAAGAAATTATAGCCGTAATATAAATTATTGCAACTTTTTGATCCGTTTTCGTAGTTAGTTAATGAAGCGGGCTCTGGCCCGATTTATTTATGAGCGCGATGGAAAATATGACAAAAATCATGAAAAAGAACCTTACAAAGAGAACCCTCGCGGCAATGATATCTATTTTTTGTTTGATGTCGCCGGCTTATGGAGCAGGCTATCCGGTGGATCTTTCAACAGCCATAAACCTCGCTCTCGAAAACAATGAATCGTATCTAATTGCGAAAAAGGAGATGGAGAGAGCAAACAGCCAGATCATCGAGGCCGCGGCGGGAGCATTACCTCAGATTACCGGCGGCCTGACATATTTGAGAAATTGGAGGGTTCCCACCGGCGTATTTCAATTCGGGGATGAGATAGTTACGGTAAAATTCGGTACGGATAATTCTTACACCGCTGATTTAACCTTGACTCAGCCGTTGTACTCGGGGGGACGAACCATCGCGGCCATAAAGATAGCGAGGCTTTATAAAAAACTTTCGCGAGAGATGGTTCGCGGCACCAGGCAGGATCTGAAAGTTGAAGTTTACAACACCTTTTATGGCGCCGTCCTGGCCCGGGAGATCAGCAGGGTCAGCTCTCAATCGTTGAAATTTGCGCGGGAAAACCTCGATGTCGTCGAGAAGATGTTTGGCCAGGGTATGGCTTCTGAATATGATTTTCTTCGTGCCCGGGTAGAAGTCGCCAACCTGCAACCCACCGTCACCAGATCCGAAACAGATTTCGAGGTCGCGACTTCGGCTCTGAAAAACATTTTGGGCATCAGTACTGATGAAAAGCTTGAACTGGAGGTGGAATTCGATTCGTCTCAATTCATTGTCCCGCCAATCGAAATTTCCGGTTTTGAGGATGAGCTTATCCAAAATAGACCTGAAGTAAGAATCAGCCTGTACACTTCGGAAGGAAGAAAGAAGGCTATATCCCTATATACCGCGGGGTATAGACCAAGTTTGAGTTTCAGAACCACACTACAGTACCAGACACAGTTTGACGCAGGGAATGTTTTTGAGAGAAGATGGGACAGGAGTCTGAGCAGCATGCTGGAAATAAACATCCCGATTTTCGATTCCTGGAAAACCCCATCCCGGGTTAAACAGGCGAAAATTGATTATTCCCAGAGTGAATTGCAGAAAGAGGCCATAAGAAAGGCGATGATTCTGGATCTGGAACAAAGTTACGGAAAATATATAGAAGCCAGGGAAAACCTCTCGGCGCAGGGCAATGCCGTCGAACTTGCCCGGAGAGGATTAGAGATCGCAAATGTAAGATTTGAGAACGGAGTGGGTATCCAGCTCGAGGTTTCCGATGCCAGATTGCAGCTGCAGCTGGCGGAAATCAATAAGGCTATGGCTTTTTATGATCTGGCGGTGGGTTATGCGAAATTAATGCGGGCTCTCGGCAGGGATCTGGAGCCTATTAAATAAACCGGAGTAAATAATGAGGAAAAATAAATTCTCAATTCTGATTATGATATGCCTGGCCGCCCTTTTTTCATGCGGTGAGAAAAACAACGAAAAAGCGTCGGAAGAAAAAGCCATATCTGTGACCGTTGCCAGGGTCGAGCCGAGAGATCTTTCGTTGAACGTTGTCTATACCGGGACCCTGGAGGGGGAGAAACAGGCCAAAATATTCGCTTCAATCCCGGAAGCCGTCGTGGAATTGCCTATTAAAGAGGGTAGCCGGGTAAATAAAGGGGACGCCGTAATAATTCTGGATAAAAGCGGGGCGGCTTCTCAATATAACCAGGCCAAAGCGGTTTATCTTGAAGCGAAAGATAACTATAACAAAATGGAAAATCTTTATAGAGGCGGCGCCATTTCTGAACAGGCCTACATCGGTTCCAGGACCGCTTTTGAAGTGGCCGGGGCAAATTTTGAATCCGCCAGGCAGCAGGTGGAATTGACCAGTCCGATAAACGGAATATTAACAGACCTTTCAGTTAATATCGGCGAGTATGTCCGGCCCGGTTTACCTCTTGCAACCGTAGCCCAAACCGGATCCATGAGGCTGGTTATTTTTGTGGAAAGCCAGAATGCAGCATTTATCAAAAAGGGGCAAAAAGCGGAGATATCACTTGATGCCTCCCGTAAAGAAAACTCCAAATTTTCCGGAGTGGTGAAGGTTGTTTCAAAATCCGCTGATCCCGACACAAGATTATTTAGAGTGGAAATTCTGACTAATAATCCTGAGGGTGTTCTGAAACCGGGGATGTTCGCTCGCGCCAGGATTACCACCGTCAATCTGAAATCCGTGCTTACGGTACCCAGGGAATCGGTTTTCTCAACAGATGGCATTTATAAGGTATTCACGGTTGAAGACAACAAGGCGGTGGAAAAATCGGTCGGAATAGGTGAAATGACCGAGGAATTTTTTATCATAAACTCCGGTTTGAAGGAAAACGAGATGATAATTGTTTTGGGACGAAATCTCGTAGAAGACGGAACTCCCGTTTTCATATCGAATATCGATACTGATGGCGCGGACCGGCAATCTGTTGACTCAACTTCCGATTCCGAAGGGTAATCGATGTATATATCCAACGTATCGATAAAGCGTCCCGTATTTACCACCATGCTTATAGTAGCCCTGCTGGTGCTGGGCCTGGTATCGTACAGGCAGATGAGTGTCGACCTTATGCCGGATATAGATTTTCCATTTGTTATAATTACCACAGTCTATCCGGGAGCGGGACCGGAGGCTGTAGCCACGGACGTTACTCAGAAACTCGAGGATGTCGTTAACCCGATTGCGGGGGTCAAGCATATAGAATCGACCTCGAGCGAGGGAATATCGCTTATTGTTGCTGAGTTTACTCTCGAAACGAAGGGTCTCGATGCCGCCCAGGAGGTCCGCGAGAAAATAGCGACCATTCGTCCCGATCTTCCCCAGGACATAGAGGAACCGGTGGTTCAGAGATACGATCCCGAATCCCAACCGATCATGTCGATCGTTATGGGCGGTGATAGATCTCCGAAGGAACTGACGTCAATCGCTGATAAACTGGTTAAAGAAAAGCTGGAGTCCATAGAGGGGGTAGGCGCCGCCACCATTGTGGGCGGCAGTGAAAGGGAATTTCAGGTTTTGCTCGATCTCGACGCCATGAACGCGAGAATGCTGACTTTTCAGGACATCTCTTTCGCCATCTCCGCCTCGAATTTCGAACTTCCCGGGGGCCATCTCAATCAGGGCCCCAGCGAGATACTTGTCCGCACCATGGGGCGGTTTGAAAATGTCGATGATATCAAGGAAGTCATAGTAAAGAATGAAGGCGGTAAGGTAATCCGTCTGGATGATATCGCCACGGTCGTGGACACGATTTCCGAACGACGCAGTATCGCCCGCTTTGACGGCAAAGATGCCGTCACGCTTGAAATCAGACGTCAATCCGGCGCCAATACGGTCGAAGTCGCCGACGCTATTAAAGGAAAACTTACGGAAATCAAGGAACTGCTGCCCCGGGGCGTAATAGCAGAAGTAGCCATGGATAACTCCATATTCATAGAAGAATCTTTACATGACGTACAGGTTACGATCTTCTTTGCCGGCGCGCTCGCGATTCTGGCCATATTTTTATTCCTGGCGAATATACCCTCTACCATAATTACGGCTATTGCCATTCCCACCTCTATAATCGCGACCTTTACGGCCATGAGGTTTCTCGATTTTACCTTGAACATGATGTCTTTGATGGCTCTTTCGCTGTCGGTGGGATTGTTGATCGACGATGCTATCGTTGTAATTGAAAATATCTATCGCCATCTCGATGCCGGTGAATCCCGGGTAGAAGCCGCAAGGAACGGCACGGCCGAGATCGGGCTGGCGGTTATGGCCACCACCTTTTCAATCGTCGTGGTTTTTTTGCCGGTGGCCTTCATGTCCGGCATCGTGGGCCGTTTCTTCTATCAATTCGGAATGACCATTGCGGTGGCGGTGATGGTTTCTTTATTCGTGGCTTTTACGCTAACTCCCATGCTATCATCGAAATTCCTGCAAAAGGAAAAACCGGTAAGGAGAGAATCGAGAAATCCGGTTACAAAGATACTGTATTACTGGAATTACTTCTTCAAAAGATTCGGGGATATCTACAGGACTGCTCTTGACTGGACCTTGAAGCATAGATTCTTAACACTCGTATTTGCGATTGCCGGGTTCGCGTTATCGATTGTGCTTGCCAATTTTTTCCTGAGCACCGAATTTCTACCTCAATCGGATAGGTCGGAGCTCTATGTAAGTTTCGAGGCAATGCCCGGTTCGAGTTTGGAGAGAACATCGGAACTGGCCGGGATGCTGGAGCAATTAATCGCCTCGCATGAGGCTGTAGTCAAATACCAGCTTTTGACTATCGGCGGCGAGATTACACCCGTGAATGAAGGCGGTATTTATGTCAAGCTTGTCGATAAGAATGAGCGCGATAAAACGGTTTTCGAGCTGGTGGACGTTTTTCGCGAAGAACTTTCTTCCGTACCGGGATTAACTCTGGGGGTAGCAACGGAGGCGGGTCACGCCGGGGGTGGAAATCTGGTGGAGTATTCGATTCGGGGACCCGATTATGCTCGCATAAAAAACCTGGCGTTTTCATTGGAAGATATTCTTAAACAGACTCCGGGCGCGGTTGACATTGAGAACAGCGAAAAGGAAGCGCGGCCCGAGTTTCAGATTATGGTCGATCGGGATCTGGCCAAAGATCTGGGGCTGGATCTCATGTCCATTGCCGGGACTGTTAGAAATCTTGTCGATGGGGCCAGGGTAAGCCGCCTGAAAGAGGGCGATGAGGAATACGATATCAGGGTCCAATTGTTGCCGGAATATCGCAAAGATGTGGAGAATCTGAATAATATCTATATAGCTTCCGAGAAGAAAATACGGGGATTGGATTATTCGGTTCCTCTCCGGCAGGTAGCTTCGATATACGAGGAAAAAGCCCCAACCGAGGTCAGGAGATTTGACCGTCAGAGGGAGATAAGGGTCGGTTCCAACGCCGCCACGGGCTATACCATGGGAGACGTTATCTCTTACGCTAATGTAGAAATGGATAAACTCAATATAACGGCCGGATACTCCATAAAGCCCGTAGGGGAAGCCGAGATTCAACAGGAGTCATTTGCCGAGATTGGTATGGCTTTGATGTTGGCGATAATATTCATCTACCTGTTGCTGGCCTCTCAGTTTGAATCCCTCGTGGATCCGTTGTCCATGGGCATGTCGCTTCTGATGGCGCCGGTTGGCGCTATTATTGCCTTGATTATTTTCGATTCCGCTATTTCCATAATGTCTTTGATCGGGATTGTGTTCTTAATGGGACTGGTTACCAAGAACGCCATTCTGCTTATAGATTTTATAAAACAGGCCCGCCGGAAGGGAATGAAACGTACCGAGGCCATCTTGCAGGCCGGGGCTATCAGGCTTCGCCCCATTCTCATGACATCCCTTTCCATGATTTTTGCCATGCTTCCCCTGGCATTAGGCGTGGGACCCGGCGCGGAATTCAGGGCGCCCATGGCCCAGGCGGTAATCGGCGGTCTAACCTCATCGACGCTTTTAACGTTGATTATTGTCCCTGTTGTTTATACTATATTGGATGATATCGTGTTATTTGTAACAGGTAAGAGAAAGAAAGCCAACATTTAAGGAACGGCCGGTGATAAACCGACGTTGCATTTTATATGACCTCGGTAAGTTTCGATAACCTTTCTGGAAGCACCAGGCTTTTTCTGGATTTTATATGCTGTTCGGATACAGCCTTCAAGTATTTTAAGTACGATTTTAAAAGCGTATCATCTTATATAGATGCCGTCGAATGGATTGACAGATCGAAATACGATAGAGAAAAATTGACTTCGATAATAAACGACTCTATAGAATCGTTGAGTCTTTCAGGTAGTATAAAAAAGAATATAGAAAAATTATCCCGACCCGACTCACTGGCAGTCTTCGCCGGGCAGCAGGTGGGATTAATGCTGGGCCCGATGTATACGGTCATCAAGGCTTTGACGTCCTATAAACTTGCCAAAAAGATAGAATCGGTGCTTAATCGCCCCGTTGTGCCCTGTTTCTGGATGGCAACGGATGATCACGATTTCGACGAGATAAAAACCGTGAACTTGCTGGATCGTTCCGGGGATTGTCATGGGTCTTCATATGAACCGTCATCATTGGATAGCGATATTCCCATGGCCGATGTTATTCTTGACGACTCCATTGAGGAATTTCGATCTTCGCTTTCGGAACATTTTATTGAAACCGAGTTTTCATCGTCTATAAAAGAAATCCTGTTGAATAGATATAAAAGCGGGAGCAGCGTTTCGTCGGCTTTCGCCGGGCTGTTTGCCGATCTTCTGGGTGATTTCGGCATTATCCCCGTCGATCCCAATTATCCCGGCATGAAAAAAATGTTCGCGTCCGTTTTCAAAAAAGAGATTGAAAATCATAAGACGATTTTTGATTTATACGAATCGGGTTCGCAGGAGCTTCTGGATGCCGGTTATCACAGGCAGGTTCATAAAAGCGGTGAAAGCCTGAATCTCTTTTTCAATGAAAATGGGAGAATGAATATTATTCATAAAAACGGTGAATTTCGTCTTGATGACAGAGATCAAACTTTCACAAAAGAACAGCTTCTTGAGAAATTGGAGACCGAACCGGAGAGATTCTCGCCCAACGTATGCCTCAGGCCGGTGGCTCAATGCTCCGCATTTCCCACTATCTGCCAGATTGTCGGACCGTCTGAGGCGGCTTATTACGCGCAGATCAGGCCGATATTCAATTATCTCAACGTGCCCTGGCCCGTGATCAAACCGAGAATGTTCGCTACTATCGTAGAACCGCATATCAGGAAAACCATCGACAAACTCAATATAGATTTTTCCTCGCTTTATAATGATACCGATCGCGAAATCAGCAGAGTTATCAAGGAGAATTTCCCGTCGGAAATCGAATCCCGGGCTGAATCAATAAGAGATGAGATAAAAAAACCGCTTAAAGAGCTTTCCGATTCATTGGAAGATAAAGATTCTGAAAGCTTTCAAGCTATCGAGCATTCCCTCAAACGGCTGGATCAAGAGCTCAACCATCTTTATAAAAGACTGTTCGCCGCTCATAAAAAACGCCATGATACCGCCATAGGGCAGGTAAAGAGGGTCGCAAATTTTCTATTCCCGCAGGGGAAATTTCAGGAGAGGATTGTCTCTCCCGTTTATTTCGCTAACAAATTCGGTCCCGATGTTTTTAAGAGGTTGGAGGGAAAATTAGATATCGATTCGGTCAATCACCAATTGGTTGATATATGAAGATAGGAATAGTCTGTTATCCGGTTAAGGGCGGTTCGGGGGTTGTCGCCTCCGAGCTGGGGTTGGCGCTGTCAGCGTCGGGCATAGAGGTACATTTCTTCTCTTATGCTCTTCCTTTTCGCCTTACCGGCTTCGATGCCAATTTTATTTTTCACGAGGTCGAGGTTACCAGCTACCCGCTTTTCAAGTATCCGCCGTACACTCTCTCCCTGGCGGCGAGGCTGGCGGAGGAATCCAAAAGGGTGGGACTGGATATTATCCATGTGCATTACGCCATTCCCCATGCCATAAGCGGATTTTTAGCCAAACAGATCCTGGGCCCCGATGCTCCCAAACTGATAACGACCCTGCACGGAACGGACATAACCCTGGTCGGCCAGCATCCCTCGTTTTACGCGGTGACGAAATTCTCCATGGAGGCGTCGGATGCGCTGACCACGGTAAGCAGGTATATTTCGGAAAGGACCGAAGAATCCTTCGGGATCACCAAGAATATTGAAATTATTCCTAATTTCGTCGATGTCGCGAGGTTTAAACCCGATCAGAAGGGATGCGATCGCGCCGAGTTCGCTTCCCCCGATGAAAAGATCATTATGCATATGTCCAATTACCGGCCCGTAAAAAACGCCGCTGATGTGATAAAAATTTTCGATATTGTAAATAAACGATTGCCCTCCAGGTTGATACTTGTGGGAGACGGTCCCGAGGCTCCCAATGTCCTTGCGCTGGCTGACAGCATGGGCTTGAAAGATCGCGTAACATTCCTCGGCGGACAAGATATGGTGGAATCGGTTCTCTGTAAAGCCGACCTCTTTCTACTGCCGTCAGCCTCGGAAGCTTTCGGACTTGCGGCGCTCGAAGCCATGGCCTGCGGAGTGCCGGTGGTTGGTTCCCTGGTAGGCGGGTTGCCGGAACTGGTGATTAACGGCGATGTCGGTTACCTGGAGCCGATCGGCGATGTGGGTGCCATGGCACGCAGATCTATCGAGATTTTGACCAACGAAGATTTACATCGTAATATGTCGAAACGTGCGAGGGAGATTACCGTGGAGAAATTCACCACCGAAAAAATCGTAGGTCAATACAAGGATTTTTACCGGAAGGTTCTGGAAGATGGCTGATATCAAGCTTGACGTTCTTGCCATAGCGGCGCATCGCGACGACACCGAGATAGTATCCGGCGGTACCATTATAAAGATGGTCGATCTGAGTTATGCTGTGGGGATACTGGACCTTACCGAGGGCGAGTCCGGATCGCGGGGTAACGCCGAGACCCGCAGAAATGAGGCCGAATGCGCGTCAAAGGTTATGAGGATAAAGTACCGTCACAATCTCGGATTACCCGACGCCGGTCTTTTCGACACCCAGGAAAACGCCTTGAAGGTCGCGGAAATTATCAGGGAGACCAAACCGGAGTTGGTTTTGTTGCCCTACTGGAAACAGCGTCATCCCGACCACGCCGCCGCGGGACAGATAGGGTACAGGGGCTGTTTCCTCGCGGGCCTGGGCAAGATGCCCATCGAGGGTGAGCCGTATCGACCGAGAAAAATCATTTATTCGACATCTTTCCATGATGACAACCCCTCGTTCGTGGTGGATATCACCGACCAGTTCAAACGAAAATGCGAGGCGGTAGCCTGCTATAAGACTCAATTCGAGGAGAAACCGGGTCGGCGCGAGGTCTATCCCCCGGCGCGCAATATATTCGACTACATGGAGATCAGAAACCGCCAGTACGGCTATATGATCGGGGTCAGGTACGCCGAATGCTTCATCCAGAAAGAGAAGATGAGCGTCAATGACCCGCTCAAACTGCCGGGAAAATCGATCTGATCCTTTTAACTTGCCATAGAAATACGTAATATCTATACTGTGATCGGAAGAGGATGGGGTCTGGTGGCCCCTGCGGCCTTCAAAGCCGTTGGCGGGCGGTGTTCCCGTCCGCGGGAGGTTCGATTCCTCCCCCTTCCGGTTTTTTATGGTAAGATGTACATTTTGCATTTGTTTTTATAGAGGCTTTTTATGTAGAGCTATTAAATATTAAATTTAGCCTTGATGAAAAAAATAAGAATTTCGCGTAAGCTATTTAATAGCTATAAGATAAATGGCGAATTTATGGTGGAAAAGCGGGTGGTTTTGAGGTTTTTTGGGTATAGGGCTTATATTGAGAAATAATATTTTTAATATTTTGCAGATTTTTGCCGAACTTTTTAGTAGATTCTTTTGTATAATTAGTGTAAGAATATTGAACTAAAGCTTGACAGAATTTCTTACATTATTTATCTTATGAATAAGAAAGGAGTAAGAATGAATGAAAACAAAACGACATATGGTAAAATCATAAAAAAGCTTAGAACTGAACGGGATCTCAGCCAAGAAGAACTCAGCCGTAGATTGGGTCGCTCCAGAATAATATTATCTCAGATTGAAACTGGAGTAAGGAAAATACATGCTGACGAAATCAGGAAACTATCTAAAATACTGGGTGTTTCTGCGGATATTGTTTTAGGTATAAAAAAACAACCGCGGGCCAAACTAGAAAAAGCTGCGAAAAGAAAGAAGAAAACTACACCGATAAGAATAAATGTCCCGCAAAAAAATGTCGAAAAATTCAAGGAAGTACTTCTTTATATTCTTAATAAAGTCGGGTCAAAACCCAACGTTGGCGAAACCGTAATTTATAAATTACTTTATTTCATCGACTTCGATTATTACGAAAAATACGAGGAGCAGCTTATTGGAGCAAGTTATATTAAGAATAGATATGGCCCGACTCCGATTGAGTTTGGTAAAATAGTAGAAGCGTTGATAAATTCAGGTGAAATAGAGCCTATTAAGAGCAAATATTTCCAGCATCCTCAGAGAAAATATCTTCCAATACGACAGCCTACTCTATCTTTGCTTACAGCAGAAGAGCTAAAGGTTATAGATGATGTTCTGGACAGGTTATCTGATATGAATGCGATTCAAATAAGTAATTATTCCCACAACGATGTTCCTTGGTTAACTGCCGATGAAGAAGGTATCATTGAGTATGAATCCGTATTTTACAGGACTCCGCCCTATTCAGTAAGGGAATATAGTGAAGAAGAAGTTTAGAAAAATTTCTAAAATCCCAGAATTCGAGAAAAAATTTAAGAAACTTCACAAGAAATATAGAACTTTAGATAATGATCTGGATACTTTTATAAATACTCAATTATATCTTTATCACAAATTGGATATTGATAATGAAGGTATTCAACATATTCCAGATTTGGGTTTTTCCGACCCGAAGATCTATAAGGCTACGAAGTTTGCTTGTCGTTCTCTTAAGGGCAAAGGGGTGCGATCAGGGATAAGAGTCATCTATACTTATTATGATAGCCGTGATGAGATCGAATTAATCGAGATATATTATAAGAGTGATCAAAAAGTTGAGGATCGCGCACTATTAAAAAGACTTTACAATGTATCTGAAGAATAAGAAGTTTACAACTGATCCACATCCATTGCATATTACCGGTGAAGAAGCCGAAGCTGTCGTCCTATATGCCGATATGAGGGATTTTTCAATGTGGTCTTTATCGGCCAATCCCCAACTCGTTGCAGATGTTATGGATGCACAATATCATAATGCCATTGATATTATTAGTGACAACCAAGCTTCGTTCCTAAAGTTTTTGGGTGATGGTTTTTTATTGATATGGGAGATATCTGATGATGTTGAGCGGTTAGATGCGGCAGTCTTTTCAATAAATTCCGCCTTTATGCCATAAAAAGTTTTGGTATTTTACAGGGGAAAATAGAACAAAATGCCCCAAGGGATTCGGAATAGGTATATCATACGGAACAGTTGTCAAGATTCAACCAGAGACTTGGATAAAGGAATTGAATGAATGCGATTTTGTTGGTTATCCGATGAATGCAGGAGCGCGATTACAGAGTTTAGCTGGGCCATATGGGGTGGTAATTGACTCTAATATTGCTGAGATGGCAGTCAGTAATGGTAATATTGTCCTGCGAAAGGGGGGACATCCTTCTCTTGAAATGGAGATTTTGGATCATGGAGAAGCGATTATAAAAAAGGCGAGAGACCTGAAGGGGCTTAGCGACAAAGATAAACTAAACTTCAAATATGTCATATGGCCTTATATGCAAAATAAATTATGGCTAACTAACGGAAAACCGAGCTTATAACAAGGACTCTTTAATACAGCATTTGTTTCTGGGCACGATTTGGGCACCACGCCTGTAACTCATTGATATATAACGTCAATATTAGGTTCGATTCCTCCCCCTTCCGGTTTTTTTTCTCCGAAATCCCGAAAAATAAAAAATCTCAAGCTTGATCTTTTTAGATAACGGGCATAGATTTCATCTTATGATGTTGCCTGTTTTTGTTTGACACAGCGTTTTAAAGGTCATCAAGATGAATTTTTTGACTGGAATTTAAATTTACAGATAAAGATATGCAAAACACGAGGAGACCTTATGAATAAAACCAAATTAATTCTGGGATGCGCCCTCGCTCTTCTTATTGCGCTCTCCGCCGGATGCGGCAAGGACGACGATAACCCCGCCGCACCGCAAGACAATGTCCCGGCCGAGCTGGTGGGGACCTGGTACTATGAATCCGGCACACTTAATGGGGAACCGCGGGATCTTTCGTTCCTGCTAAGATGGGAATCCGGTACCGAAGCCGCAAGGTTTACGGTTGGCAGCGACAGGTCTTTTGTAAATGAGGAACTTGACGCCGACAGCGCCGTCGTCTGGACCGAAACAGGCACATTTACAGTTGACGGCAATAACGCCACCATAACTGTTACCGAAAATGACGATGGCCCGGTCCAGCCGCCCGAGGTGATGAGCGGTACCTGGGCGCTAAACGAAGCTCAGGACCAATTGACATTGACCACCTCTTTTCTGGGCATGCCCGTCGTGTTGATCGCCGTAAGATATCAATAACAGCCGGAACGATAGAGATATTTGCCTGCTAACTTGAAGGATTTGAGCAAGACAATCAACAAGTTTGTATTTCCCCTGGCCGCGCATATTCTTTTCCTGCCGCCTCTCGCATTTGCCGATGGTGGTGTGATAAAGGGCAAAATCGCCAATAAAACCGACGGCGGGCCTCTGTGGGGCGCCGAAATAACCCTTTCCTCCGAAGATTCAACCTTGTTTAAACATGAAGCCACCACCGATCGAACCGGTTATTATGAGATTACCGAAATATCCGCCGGATTGTATTCGATGACTGTTTCTCTGGTCGGCTTTGAATCTTTCGATACGACAGGGATTGAAATTTCAACCGACAAACAGGTTACCATCGATGTTGAGTTAACCCACTTACCGGTCATGATGGAGCCGGTATCGGTGACGGTGTCCAGACGACCCGAGAAGATTCTGGAAGCGCCGGCGTCTATAAATGTAATCGAATCCGACGAGATCGAAGCCCGCACCGCCATCACGCCTGCCGCCCACGTTAAAGGTATGCCCGCGGTGGATATGGCTACAACGGGATTGAATCAATCGAATATCGTCATGAGGGGATTCAACAACGTATTTTCGGGCGTACTCCTTTTTATGATCGATAACCGTATCGCCCGGGTACCATCGCTGAGATACAACGCCTATAACTTTATATCGACCGTCAATGACGATATTGAACGGATCGAGTTGGTTTCGGGCCCAGGCTCAGCCCTTTACGGCCCCAATTCCGCATCGGGGATAATGCATATGATAACCAAATCTCCCTTGAAGTATAAGAAAACCTCCATCAGTATCGGGGGAGGGGAGAGAAATTTGTTCCTGGGCTCGTTTCTCCATTCGGATAATTTCAATAACCGGATCGGCTATAAAATTTCGGGGCAATATTACCGGGGGGATGATTGGGAATCTTACGATCCCACCTATGAGCCGGACTCCATCAGGCTTTTCCGACCTACGCCTTATGGGCCGGTGTATGAAGGCGATCTTAAAGAAAACGCCAGGGATTTCGAAATAGAAAAAATCTCCGGCGAGGCGAGAATCGATTACCTGTTCAACCCTGATTTATCAGTCATCGCCAACGGCGGGGTCAACAGGTCCAGCGGTATAGAGATAACCAGCCTCGGCTCCGCCCAGGCCGTCGATTGGACCTATTATTTCGGACAGGTTAGAATGAACTGGAAAGATCTGTTCGCCCAGGTTTATCTGAACGCCAGCGACGCCGGAGATTCATATCTGTTGCGTACCGGGCAGTTAATAGTCGATAAATCCAGATTCTGGTCGGGACAGGTACAGCACAATTTCAATCCCAGCGATAGGATAAGCTTTATTTACGGATTTGATTCCTTTTTCACCCGCCCCAACACCGAGTATACCCTAAACGGCCGGAATGAAGACAAGGATAATATCGCTGAATATGGAATCTATCTCCAGACCGAATTTAAGCTTTCACGAAAACTTAAACTTATCGAGGCCGCGCGCCTCGATCTGCACAACCGTCTGGACGGCCTAATCTTCTCACCTCGATCCGCCGTAACATATGGGCTTAATGATGACAATAATCTCAGGTTAACCTATAACCGCGCCTATTCGACTCCGTATAACACCAATTTTTACCTGGATATTCTGCAGGCCGAAGATCCTTTTGGAATAGGCGGGGCTCTGGAGCCTTTCGTCGGATTCAATCCCGGTATCGATGTCCGTGTTCAGGGTGTCCCGGAAAATGGTTTTCATTGGAGTTTCAATTCCAACGGCCCTCAATTCCGGTCGTCCTTTGCCCTTCTCGATCCTCGCGGGCTGGGAGAGGATGATTTTATCGATTTCAACGACCCGGTTTTTGCCAATGTTATGTGGACTGCGGGGCGTGATCTGGTCATAACCGGTTTCGCCGATATTCTCGCCGCATTCGGAGTTCCATCCGGCACGATTGACTCTCTGACCAATTCGATTCAGGCGGTGGCGCCGGATACAGTTTCCGGAGTCAACAATGCCTTGATGACCTTTAATCCCAATACAAGCTCTTTTGAACCTACCGGCGTTGATCGGATAACCGATATAGATCCCCTGGAACCGTCCTATACGAATACTTTCGAATTCGGATATAAAGGCATTTTGGCGGATCGATTCAAAATAGCCTTTGATCTGTATTATACTAAAAGAAACAATTTTATCAGCCCCCTGGCGATAGAGACGCCAAACGTCTTCCTCGATCAGGCGACTTTAGAGGATTACCTAACGAACGAATTCGGATTGGCTCTTTCCGATTCGGCCAATATCGAGCATCTCGATATACTGGCGTTGCTCGATCAGCCGCAATATGGCGGGAATGGCAACGGTTCGGCTGTTGACGAGTTAACCAATATTTTTTCCTATGGGGCGGCTCAAATCCCTTTCGGTACGATTACCCCGATTGAGGCTTATAACCCGGAGGATGTCCTGGTTACGTTCAGGAATTTCGGTGACGTATCCTTGTATGGTCTGGATTTTTCGATCAGTGTTGACTTGAACCGAAATTGGAGCATGGGCGGGAACTACTCTTATTTATCGAAAAATATATTTAAAAGATCGGAAAACCTGATCCACGATATCCTGCTTAATTCACCGAGGAATAAGGCCGCGGTTTTTATGCGGTATAAAAACGAAAGATACGGTTTCGGTTCACAAACGCGCGTCAGGTATATTGACGCATTTGAAATGTACGGTCCTTTTCTGGGTACCGGAGTCGATTCCTATATCATTTTTGATCAGCATCTTATGTTCTCGGTAACCGGAAGCACCCGGCTGATCCTGACTATCCAGAATATTCTGGATAACAGACATATCGAATTTGTGGGCGCTCCCGAACTGGGGCGCCTGGCGATTTTGCGGCTGGTTCATTCGTTTTGAACCCTTTCCAGTTCATCGGCTTATTATAAAATTTATCGCCCGCGGCCATATTTTTTAAAACCTCTTTTTAAAATTTACGTATAGTCAAGTAAATAGAGAGCGCCCGGTGCTCAGAAAAGGTTGGTCGCCATGAAATTACTTAAAAACCGAAAAAAAATAACATCGTTTTGTCCCGATTATCCTTTAGAAAATTAAAGGAGGAATTGAGATGGAGAGAATCAATAATTTTATTGTCAGAAAGTATTCAGCCTTGGCGATATCAGCATTTGTTCTTCTTTTGTTAACTGTCGGGTACGCTAAAGGGACATTTCAGCCGGTTTATAATCCAACCCTTGAGGTTAGTAAAGCGATCGATAATATCCAGATTGACGGCGAATTGGGCGATCCGGGATGGATCAACGCCAGCCGCGCCGACAATTTTGTTGAACGTTCCCCCGGCGATATGACTGAACCGGAGGTGGAAACCGAGGCCTTTATAACCTATGACGATAATAATCTTTATGTAGCTTTTAAATGCTATGACGATCCGTCGACCATAAGGGCTACCATGTGCCAGCGCGACCAATTTTACGGCGATGACGCTGTTACACTGCTGGTTGATACTTATGGCGATGCCGCCTGGGCTTATGAGTTCCTGGTAAATCCATATGGCATTCAAAAAGACTATCTCTGGTCACGAGTTCACGGCGAAGATCGGGGATACGATATAATCTGGGAGTCGGCGGCCCGAATTACCGATTTCGGATATCAAGTGGAAATCGCCATACCTTTTGAAAGCATAAGATTTCCCAATACCGAAACGCAATCCTGGAAAATGGATTTCTGGAGAAATAGACCGAGAGAAAGTGATACTCGATATTCCTGGGCTGCCTATGATCGAGATGAGCAATGCTGGCCGTGTCAGTGGGGCACGGTCAACGGTATAAAGAATGTCCATCCGGGAAAAGGTCTCGAGATTATGCCGACCTTTGTGGGACATCAAACCAGTCGGCTACCTGATTTCGATAATCCGGAAACGCCCTTAAGCGATGGGAAATTTCAACAGGAATTGTCTGTCGGCGGTAAATATTCCATTTCCTCGAGTGTAACGGCAGAAGGAACCTACAATCCCGATTTCAGTCAGATAGAATCGGATGCCGCGCAGATCGACGTTAATACTACCATCGCCCTGTTTTATCCCGAGCGGAGACCGTTTTTCCAGGAAGGTAGCGACATCTTCCGAACCATTTTTAATTCATTCTATACTCGAACCGTAAACGATCCTCGGTTCGCAGTTAAGTTAACCGGCAGGACCAATCGTATGAACATCGGCTTCCTTTCCGCCCTCGACGAAAACACGCCCTATATTATTCCGCTTGATGATAGAAGCATAATGGTGAATTCGGGGAAAAGCTACGTAAACGTCCTTAGAGTCTCCAGCGCGTTTGGCAACGATCATCACCTCGGATTCATCCTGACTGATAGAAGATTAAAAGACGATTTTTCCGGGAACGGGGGATCCGGTATCATCGCCGCTGTCGATGGCGATATCAGGTTATCTCAAAACTACAGTTTCGTCGGCCAGTATTTAACCAGCTATACAAAAGAACCGGTGGATACCATAATTACTGCCGGACTCGAGGATATCCGCTTTGATAACGATAGATATAACGCTGCCTTTGACGGTGAATCATTTTCCGGCGACGCCTTTATCACTCAACTCCGAAGGCGCGCTCGCAACTGGAACTTTACCGTCGACTACAACCAGGTCGCGCCCGCATACAGAACCGAGACCGGCTATGATCCCTGGAATGACTACAGGAATTTTTCCGTATTTACAAGATACAACTTCTGGATTGAAGACGGTATACTGGAGAGATTGACTCCCTGGTCTAATTTCGACGGCAGATGGAATTTCGACAATGTAAAAAAATGGAACCATTATAATTTCGCAATAGAAGGCCGCCTGAGATTTGTTCAAACATATTTCCAAATCTTATATGGAACCGGTTCCGAGCTATGGAATGGTATCAATTACGAAAATCTCCGCACCTATGAATTCGATTTGGCCAGCCGTTTAAGCGATAAATTGGGTTATTACATCGGTTACGACCGCAGCAAGGTGGTCGCGCGCTATCTTGATACCGAAGGTAACGAAACCGAGATATATGCCGAAATCGACCTGAAACCGATCGACAGACTTACTATTGAACCTAACATAAGTTATTCCAGAAGCACTGACGTAAGCACCGGCGAAGAGTTATACAGCGGGTATATTTCCAGAACCAGAATCCGGTTCCAGGCCAACCGCGAACTATCGTTAAGATTTGTGATTCAGTACAATGATTTCAGCGAGAAATGGGAGTTCGATCCGCTGTTTACATACAGGCTCAGCTCCTTCTCGGTGTTTTACGCCGGATCCACCTACGATTACGACAAATTTGAAATCAATCCGTCAACATCCCAGAGTTATTCCGACTGGAAGGTAACCTCGCGGCAGTATTTCATGAAGCTGCAATATATGTTTCGAATTTAAAAGAGTCTCAACCCCCCCGGATTTTTTTAATAATGGGGAGGATTTTAAAATCCTCCCTATATTTTTGTTTACAACCCGATAAATAATTGACTATTCTATTCCTATATTTCTTACTTAAGGGGGTAGGAGATTATGAAGAAATTCTTTCGGTTTGAGAAACTGGGCACCGATTATAGAGCGGAGACCATTGGCGGTGTATCGACCTTCGTCACCATGGCCTACATAGTAATAGTAAACCCGGCGATTTTATCGAAGGGCGGTTTCCCTCACGAGGCCTCGGTAACGGCTACCATAATCGTCGCTTTTATAGGAACGCTTATGATGGCCCTTTATGCCCGGCGGCCTTTTGCCGTCGCGCCTTACATGGGCGAAAACGCGTTTATTGCCTTTACGGTATGCATCGCTATGGGCTACAGCTGGCAGACCGCGCTGGGGGCCGTGTTCTGGGGCGGGGTGATATTTGTAATAATCACATTATTGAAAATTAGAAGCTGGATTGCCAATGCCATCCCGGACAGCCTCAAGATTAGTTTCGCCGCCGGGATAGGGCTTTTCATAATGTTTATCGGGCTAAGCGTCTCCGGTATCGTTCGTCTGGGAGTGGAGGACGCTCCGGTGAAAATCGGGAATCTGTCCTCGGCGGGGCCGCTATTGGGCCTGATTTGTATAATCTTGATTGCCGTTTTGATGATTAAAAAAATCCCCGGAGCGATAATAATAGGGATCCTGGTTACGTCGCTTGTAGCCTTTATTTCGGGGACCGCACATTGGCCGTCGGAGATAATATCCACCCCGCCGTCGCTGGAGCCCCTGCTTTTCAAGCTGGACATAATGGGGGCTTTGAGTCTGGATTTTCTTCCGGTATTGTTGGTCGTTTTCATCCTCGATTTCGTGGATACCATGGGTACATTGATAGGCGTCTCGGCGCGGGCGAATCTCCTCGATGAAAACCGCAACCTGCCCGAGATAGAAAAGCCGATGCTGGCGGACGCGATCGCCACCGTAACCGGTGCTCTCGCCGGGACCAGCACCACCGGCACTTTCATAGAATCGGCGGCCGGTATAGAGGCCGGCGCCAAAAGCGGATTTGCCTCTCTGGTTACGTCGTTAATGTTTTTATTATGCCTGTTTTTCGCGCCCCTTTTCGTGGCGGTTCCGGCGTTCGCGTACGGTCCGGCGCTGGTTATTGTCGGATTTATCATGCTGTCATCGTTAAAGGACTTTCCCTTCAACGATTATACCGAGCTCTTCCCGGCCGCAGCGACTATAGGCTTTATGAGTTTCACATTTAATCTCGGTTTCGGTATCGCAGCCGGTTTCGTATTTTACCCGATTTTAAAGATCATTTCGGGCAGAGCGAGAGAGATCTCGGCCGGCATATGGGTACTCTTCGGGATTTCGCTTTTGCTTTTTATAATCTATCCCTATGATAAGATATGATTCTGGCTTAAAAATAAATGGATATCAAACTTCAAGCCAAAGAATGTTCCAAAATGAAATTAGTAATAACGACATACAATCAAAACATAAAAATAGCCGTTTTTCATTTATTTTGCTTCCTGAAGACACCAATCCATCTATGAGTACTATTTATATACTCCTTGTAGGCGTTGCCGTATTTACCGGAACAGTATCTTTCTTCGATAAGCGCCTCTTGATAAAGGCATAAGGCCATAATTATACTGAGAAATATAAATGGCAGTGATACGGTAGCGATACCAGAACTTAGACAGATTAAAAAAGTAGCCAAATACATTGGATGTCGTGATAATTTATATGCGCCTTTTCTAACAAACTGATCCACGGGTGTGGCAATAAAGTTAAACGTAGCTGTCGCCATTAATGCCAAACCAATAATAAAAACAGAGAGGCCTGTATAAAACCAGAGGGTACCAAATTGCAGAGGCAAAAAAATAGAATATCCCATGGCTAAAAACCAGGTAAAACTGGCGATGACGCTCACGGATCTCTCGAATTTGTTTCGTCTTGCGTCCTCGGGGACGTGGCTTCTTTGCCATAAACGCTTGTCTATAAACATTATTGCCAGCATCTGTAGTATAAAAACGCTCATGAATATCCAGGCGTTCCCTATACCTATTTTGAAAGCTGCTTGTATTAAGGACACTTTTTTACCTCTCTTATATTTTTAAATTAGATTTACACATTACGTCCCCGGCATCAAGAGTATACATTCCAATTAAATAGGTCTATTCATTTACAGGGTCATTTTGAAAAGAATATATTCTTAATTTGGATAGTTTATTTTATTATCTTCCGCCCCCTCTCCGTTATTTCATAGTAAGTATGGTTCCTGTGTTTGATCCATTTGTTGTCCACGATATTTTTTCTGTACTGAATCATCCGCGGCTGGACTCTGGACAGTAGTTTCAGATCTCGTAATTTTCTATGGCTTTTAAAAACAGTAGCTCTATCCAATCTTGTGCACTTGGCCACAACCGCGGCGTAATCGACGCCCATTTCGGCATGATGTTTCAATATTTTGAAATCGATTTCGTCAAGCTCATTAAAGGCCGGATCGTTGGCGATGTCGGTTTCCGGTTCCGTTTTAATTATCTCATTCCAGTTCAGGTCGATCAGCCTTTCTTTCTCGATAGATTTCAGGTTTACACACCCCTTTTTATGCACGGAGATTATCCCGCT
>CBFCYP010000028.1:0-26896 GCA_965602185.1 uncultured bacterium | reverse complement strand
ATTGCCGTGTTCGCAATAACGGCCACGGAGTCGAGATCTGGAACGATTTCGGCGGGACATTGTATGTTGAGAATAATATTATAGAAAGTAACATATACGACGGCTTCGATCCCTACCTGGGTACCGTTTATCTGACCAACAATGTAATTGTCAACAACGGCGGCGACGGTTACCACGACTGGTCCGGCGGGGGAGTGGTTTATATCAAGAACAATATCTTCGCCCAAAACGGCCGCTACGGTATCTTCAAGCATCGCGACACGCCGGTATTTATCTCCTACAACGATGTCTGGAATAACGCCCAGGGCGCCTACTACGAGGGCTATTCCGGGCCGGCCACGCCGTTCAATCCCAATCCCGGCACCGGCGAGATCGCCGTCGATCCTCTCTTCCGCGATCCCGATACCGGTGATTTTCATCTTTGCGAGGATTCCTGCGGATACCTGGTCGATTCCCCCTGTATCGACGCCGGCGATCCCGCAATCCTCGATAATCTCCTCGGCTGCGATTGGGGCCTGGAATATCCTGTCAGCGACATGGGTGTCTACGGTGGCAACAACGGCGACTTCCAAACCGATATAAACCAGGAAAATATTACCTTATTACCGAAATCGATATTTGGGCTCCAAAATTACCCCAATCCCTTCAACTCCGCCACGACCATCACCTTCGCCCTGCCACATGAATCCCGCACCAACCTCGCCATCTACGACCTCCTCGGCCGTCGCGTCGAAACCCTGCTCGATCAAATTCTCCCGGTAGGATATCACCAAATCCGGTGGGACGCTTCGGGGAATACGTCGGGTGCTTATTTTTATGTTTTAAGGGCTTGCGATACGGTTGAAAAAAGAAAAATCGTTCTCTTGAAATAGAGGAATAATTTACTGTGGCTGGCAGACGTCCTCATCTGCCAGTTGATTGTTGGCGTATCGCCAGATACGCCAATCACTCGGAATCCCAAAGGAAATGGGGACGGCTTGATGCCGCCCCCGCCCAAAAAAGGAAAGTACTTTATAATTTAATCGCTTATTGCGTATCTGCTGAAATGGTTGATGTCAAATTCAACCCTTTTACTTTCGACCTTTTTGATCGATTGCAGCACCCAGATTTTGTAGGCCGGATGATAGTAGAATAACTTGGCGTAATCAGCCTTCGAATCCAATTCCGACATATCGAATTCCAGTTTCGCCGGAGAATTAAAAACCAGGCCGGAAGGACAGAATTCGAATATAATGGCTCTATTACCCCGAACCTTTTCTTCATATGAAACGACGTTAATTTCAACGTCTACTACTACCGCCCGAGGTTCAACCGAGAAACTATGCTCGTATTTATCGCGATCAATAGTGATTACTCCGCCGTCATCGACCGATATAATCTCTGAATTATTGCTTATAATTGCGTCCACCTCCTGCGGGGGCAGGCTCGGAATCGCGCGCGCACTTAAGGTCGGACTTTGACTGGGTTCGGGATTTACAGAATAATTATCCGAACATCCCGCGACGAAAAGAAGTGAAAATATTAACGAAACGACGGCTAATTTAGAAAAACCCTTTAATTTCTGATTCATTGAAACCCCCCTTCACCGAAGTTAGTCTTATTTCAATTTGGATAGATTACATGCAGATTTCAGGCCGGATGATCAGATATTTAACTTGAAATTAATCTGATGTCTGGCAAAGAGTTATTAACGGGAAGTCGTTTGATGTTTAAAGCTTGATCAGAGGTTTATATTGATTTGATCCAATTGTAGTAGCGGCAATCCAATATAAGATTTCTCACAATTGGGGATCCATAATTATTAAAACCAGGGGGATGTTACTCTTTTTCAGGCAGCCATTTTATCGGCCGCAAAATGTCTTAGACATCACGATCCTGATACTGTAATAACAATTGATGCTCGCCTTCCGCTTGAAATGCTACCCGGCATTGATTCCGTATTTTACCATTTTAATGGGGCTCCATATATTAAAAAACGCCTGGATCGCCATATTGCTTTATCACGCGGCTATTTTATTTATCATTTTGAGAAAAAATAATAAAAGACTGCTCCAAAATTTATTCGGGGCGTGGAACTGGCGTGTGGGATTCCCGCTCTCAATTATAACCGCTCTGAGTGGGTTATCCCTTTATCTTTTATGGCCGTTTGCGGGCATCGAAGGTTTGGATTTGTCTGAGGTTTTAAGTGAATACGGCCTCTATGGTAATTCATGGATCATTTTCGTGATTTATTACTGCGTCAGCACCCCCATCCTCGAGGAAATCTTCTGGCGAGGTTATCTCTCAGTCCCGAACCGTTATCCGGCCGGCCCCGATATTCTTTTCGCAGGTTATCACATTATCGTGCTTATTCTATTCTTGAAACCTTTACCGATAGCCGCCGTATTTCTATCGCTGGTAATGATCGCCTGGGTATGGCGTTTAATTTCGCTAAAATTTAATGGACTGGCGATACCTTTTATGTCGCATCTGGTTGCGGGGATCAGCGTTATATGGTTCCTCAATTTACTTGTCAGACGATGAAAAGCAAAACTCTCATTAATCGCTTTCCCCTTGACAGTTTTTTTAAAAGTGGTAAATTTAATAGTATGAAACGGTTTAATTGTAAAATCTCAGGTTATTTCCGGTATCGTCGCCGGATGATGTGGCCGATCTACCTCGGCGGCCAGTTGTAGGAACCCGTTTCACATTTCCTGGAGTTTATTCCGATAGTAGATATACATTGAATTGCAATAAAGGAGATAAAAAATGACTGAACTACAAATAAAGGAACGCGAAATGATCGGGTTCTCACAGGCGAATGATGATGAAGTACTGAATTATATGACGGTATACAGCGCCGGACATTATGAGCGCCTGGGACTGGTGGTGCGTAAAACCGCAGGCGCCTGGCTGCATGATGAAAATGGTAAAAAATACCTCGATTGCCTGGCCGCTTACTCCGCCGCCAACCAGGGTCACCATCACCCTCGCATCGTGAAAGCTGTAACTGACGCTTTAGCAAATGGTTATGGTTCGGTGGTCTCGAACGTAGTCTACACCGACGTCCTCGGGCTGTTTGTTAAAAAACTCTCGGAACTGGTGTCGCAGTTAGGCCCCAGGTTTGGTGAAAAGGGTAATAAAGCCCTTCTGAAAAACGGCGGCGTGGAATCGGTGGAGACCGCCATCAAGATGATGCGTTACTACGGCTGGAAATCCAAGGGCATCGAAGACGGCAAGCAGGAGATAATCGTCTTCAGTAACAATTTCCATGGCAGGATGATTACAACCGTATCGTTCTCCACCACCAGGAAGTACAAGGAGGGTTTCGGGCCGCTCACACCCGGGTTCGTGTCAGTCGATTACGGCGATCTTGAGGCCGTTAAAAAAGCTATCAACAAAAACACCTGCGGTATCCTGGTAGAGCCGATGCAGGGCGAGGGCGGCATGTATATCCCTCCCGACGGATTTTTGAAAGGGTTACGGGAATTATCCGACAAGCATGACCTGTTCCTGGTTTTCGACGAGATCCAGGTGGGGCTGGGACGTACCGGTAAAATGTTCTGTTTCGAGCATGAAAATGTTGTTCCCGACGGTATCGTACTGGGCAAGGCTATCTCCGGCGGACTGATTCCGCTTTCGGCATTCGTTACCAATTCTGAAATGATGGATCTCGCCTTCAAGCCCGGCTCCGATGGTTCCACATTCGGGGGATATCCCCTGGCCTGCGTCGCCGGTTATGCCGCGCTCGATGTCATCATTGATGAAAAACTTCCGAAAAGAGCGGCCGAAAAGGGAGCTATTTTAAAGAAAAAAATCGAGGATATCGCCTCTCGTTCCACCCATGTAAAAGAGGTGAGAGGCAGGGGCCTGTTTATAGGCATCGAGGTCAATAACGGCGACGCCATGAAATACTGCCGCAAACTCTTAGAACTCGGCGTGCTGGCCAACGACAGCCACGGACATACCATCAGGATTTCGCCCCCGCTTATTATCACCGACGATGAAATAGATTACCTGGTTGAAAGGCTGGAAAAGGTCCTGGTTGATTAATCCGAAAATTAATCCCGTTTTAAAAGACGATTCCCTGCGCGAATCGTCTTTTTTTATTTCACCCCTTCTGTATTACTGATTACCAAGTGCTTGCTTGGTAACCTTTTGCAGGGCCCGTAGTACGTAGGTCAGGTCTCCCCGAAACCTGACACCGGGTTTTTTTATTTCTTCTGGATAAAATTATTTTTATGAATTAGATTATCTTGATGGCAAAAACCGATAAATCAAATGATTCTTTCATACAGGAGTATATTCCCAAGGTCAGCCGCACCTTTGCCCTTACCATAAAATTTCTGCCTCGTGGATTGAGAAATTCGGTCTATACATCATATTTACTTTGCCGGGTGGCGGATACGCTGGAAGATACGCACTGTCTCCCTCCCGATGAAAAATCAAAGCGCCTGCTAAGACTGAGAGATCTGCTTTTAAGCGCCACGAGAGAGAAGCGAATTAATCCCGACGCGGTCTCATCAATCTACGAATCAATAAGCCCCTCCGATAGCGATGATCACAGGTTGCTCTCCGAGTCTTTGAAGCTTTTCGAAATACTGGATACTCTGCCCCGGTCTCATAAAAAGATCATTTACCGATGGGTGGCGGAGATGGCCGAGGGCATGGCTGAGTATTCAAAAATCGAGGGGAATGAAGAAGATCCTGTCGTATCATTGAAAGATATCGCAGATTGGGACAGGTACTGCTATTATGTCGCCGGTACAGTCGGGCATATGCTGACCGAACTGTTTATAAGGCACTACGGTTTCGCAAAGGAGATTTCAAAAGGTCTGAAAAAACTGAGCAGTTCCTTCGGTCTGGGATTGCAGAAGGTTAATGTTATAAAAGATGTCCCCGTGGATAGGGAAAGAGGCCTGTGTTATTTGCCGGGAGATACAATTAACAAACATGGATTGAATGCAGTCGGCCTGAAAGAAAAAGCGGAATCCTCGAAAATAACGCCCTTTGTTAATGAGATCGTCGGTTTAACCGTTTCGCATCTCGATGATGCGATCGAATATACCATACTTATCCCGCAGCATCTTAAGGGTGTCAGGATGTTTCTTATAGTACCCGTATATCTGGCGATTGAGACCCTTGTCCTTATAAAGTCAAATCCGGTTCAAGCGATGACCGGCCCACCTGTGAAGCTCACCAGGAAAGACGTTACTCGTCTTGTCGGCGCCGCCACCATACGGATAGGTTCCAACAAAAAATTGATGGGATACTACCTGGGGCTTCGCAATAAATTATAGATCGAGTAATTACCATGTCTGATTTGGACACATTTGTCGTTATCGATATCGAGACCACCGGTCTGGATCCGTCGTCTTGCGAGATAACGGAGCTCGGGGCAGTCCGGTTTGTCGACGGCAAAATAGAAGAAACCTATTCTCAACTGCTAAAACCTATATCGCCTATACCGGCCGAAATTACGAGGCTGACCGGTATCAACGATAGTATGGTGGAAAAAGCCCCGGCGATAGAAGAAGTAATAGATCCTTATGAGAATTTTATCGGAAATTCTCAATGGATTGTCGGCCACAATATCAGTTTTGATTTCGGGTTCTTGAAAAAATATCTTAATCGAAAGAATTTCAAGGAGATTAATAACAGTTCAATGGATACGGCGGTGCTGGCGCGAATACTTTATCCCAGGTTGTCGCGATACAGCCTGAGCTTTCTGGCTGATAAATTTAATATTAGGCGGGAAAACGCCCATCGCGCGTTAAATGATTGCCTGGTAACCGGGAAGGTCTATTTAAATCTGATATCGCGCCTGGCTTCGCTTCCATTGTCATCACGAAAACATATCGCCGATTCTATTTTTGGTCCCGGCAAGGCGAAGAAGTTTATTGAATCGTCCGGGGCAAAAACAGTAGCGGCGGCGATAGAAGAAATTCCGGAGGAGTATCCCGACAACGTCACGGGAAATATTCCGGAGGATTCTTATGAGGATTATATGCCTGTCGATTCGGCCGCCGTTAAAAACCACTTTTTAAAGGGCGGTATTTTATCACAGGTATTGCCGTCATATGAATATCGGCCCCAGCAGGCCGAGATGGCGATTAAAGTCGGCGAGGCTTTTAACAGGTCGGAGTTTCTGCTTGTGGAGGCCCCCACAGGCGTCGGGAAATCGCTGGCGTATCTGCTTCCCGCATCCTGGTGGGCATCTTTGAATAAAGAGAGAGTTGTTATTTCGACTCAGACCAAAAGCCTGCAGGCGCAGCTATTCTACAAGGACATTCCCCAGATCCTGGAGGCCGTGGGTTATAGGTTCAGGGCGGTTTTGCTCAAGGGACGAGGTAATTACATTTGTTTATATAAATATAAAGAACTGAAAATCGAAGCAGAGGCATCGTTCAATAAGCGTGACAGGGAGGCCTTAAGCCCGCTTGTTCTATGGGTAGGGAACACTAAAACCGGAGATATTTCAGAGTGCAACGGGTTCAATCCCTCCAGAAACGTTTATCTCTGGAGCCGTATCTCCTGCGAGGGCGGATTCTGTCTGGGTCAATCGTGTCCCTTCGCCGATAGATGTTTCCTTTTAAAAATAAAAAGGGAGGCCGAAAGAGCGCAGATTATAGTGGTGAATCATTACCTGACCTTCGCCGATTTCGCATCCGGCGGTGACCTGGTTCGTGAATCCGGTCACGTTATATTCGATGAAGCCCATAATCTCGAAAAGGTGGCCGCTTCATATCTCGGCAACAGGCTCGAAAAACAGGCCCTCGATGGTATTCTGGCGGATATGTACAATCCCCGGCCGGTAAAAAGCGGCTTTTTGATAAATCTTAAGGCTATCGCCATGATAAATAGCCTTGAAAATGATATCGAATCGGCTGTGGATTCGGCTATTGACTCAATTATTGGATTGTCTCATGTCTCCGGCTCTTTTTTCAGCGAATTGACAGGCAGGTTTAAGTCGCAAAATGAGAACAGTTTTTCAAGAGAGATCGCCTACAATAAGGATAACAATCCCTGTTTGATCCCCGAGGCTCAGGAGTTTGTGGAGATGCTGGAATCTCTTTACGAAAAGTTAGTCAAACTGACCGGTAAGATTCGGGATGAGGGCGATTTTTCAAAAAAAAGGGATGTTACCATAAGGCTTGAAGCTTTCGCCGCGGATTTGAAAAAATATATCGAGGTGGCATTTGACACTATATATGCCTCAAGCCCGGACTATGTATACTGGATCGAGTTGCCGACAAATGAGCGTTTCCCCCCGAAATTATTTTCGGCGCCTCTGAATGTGGGCGAGCTTCTGGATGCCGGGTTTTACGACTATCTCAAAACCGCCATATTCACTTCGGCCACGCTGACGGTAAATAATAATTTCAACTATATCGAGAATCGTTTAGGATTGGATTTGTCGCAAAAAGAAAGAGTCTTAAGCTTGAGTCTCGATTCGCCGTTTGATATTGATACCGAGGTGGCGGTATTGACCGCGGGATATTTGCCCTCGCCTCGTGATCCCGGTTTCGAAGCGTCGGCGGGGGAAGCTCTTAAAGCGATTCTTTTGTCAGGCGTATCCAAATCTATGGTATTATTTACATCTTACAGTTCTCTAAGAGCCGCCTATGATGCGACGTACGAAATAGCCCGATCGTCCGGCATTAATCTTCTGGCCCAGGATAGTTCTTTTAATTCCGAAAAAGTGTTAAGTCGCTTTAAAAGATCAAAAAAAGCGGCGTTATTCGGTACGGATTCTTTCTGGGAGGGCATCGACCTGCCCGGAGAACAATTGGAACTTCTTGTTCTGTTTAAACTTCCCTTTACGGTGCCGGACAGACCCTGGTTCAAGGCGAATTTGAAAAGAATAGAGGAGAACGGAGAAAGTTCTTTTGTCAAATTATCTCTTCCCGACGCGGTGGTAAAATTCAGACAGGGTTTCGGGCGACTGATTCGCACGACCTCGGACAGGGGTTGTATCGTAACTCTGGATAGTCGGGTTGAGAATAAATCGTTCGGCAGGATATTCCTGAATTCTGTCCGCGGGAGTAAATATAAATGCGGATCGTCGAATGAAATCGTTAAGATTATCCAGAAATGGCATGGTTTAGGTAACTGATTGAATAAACATGGGATATATTTATTTTCACGTATTTTATTTTTAATTCTCAATTGATTTAACAACTTCCCGTAAACTGCCGATTTATAGAATAGGGGAAAACCGGTAAATCGGTTACCCGGCGAAGTTTGTTCGGGATTTTGTCTTCAACGGCGTCAAAATAGAAAACGGAGATTTACCCGCCATGGAAAAGCGTTCGGTTTTAATTGTAGACGATGATTCCAGCATAACCGCAACCATCGGGGAGTGCCTCGAAAGCTTCAATTATAATCTCCAGGTCGCCTCCAGCGGCGAGGAGGCCATAAGCAAAATCGCGGATCCCTCTATCGCGCTGGTGCTTCTCGATATAAACCTTCCCGATATTTCCGGACTTGATGTTTTAGCGACGCTAAAACAGAAAAATTCACAGGTTCCAATCGTCATAATGACCGGTTTCGTCTCCACCGATGCCGCCATCGAGGCCATGAAAAAGGGCGCCTATGAATTTATCACCAAGCCCTTCGATATAAATAAACTTATCGGTATCGTTAACAAGGTTATGAAAGACTCTCCTTATACCAAGGGCCTGGAGACCTTTTCGCGCGAAAGGAAAATCGAAGAGAGTGATATTATTGGCAAATCTCCGGAGATGGTTGAGATTGCCAAGGTAATCGGTCAGGTGGCCGCCACCGATGCCTCGGTGCTCATCACCGGCGAGTCGGGTACCGGTAAGGAGTTGATCGCCAAATCGATTTATAAAAATTCGCTTAGAAACGACAAACCGTTTTTATCGGTTAACTGTGCCGCTTTACCGGAAACCCTTCTTGAGTCAGAGCTTTTCGGGCATGAAAAAGGCTCTTTTACCGGCGCCTACGCTCGAAAGCTGGGTAAATTCGAGGTCTGCAACGGCGGAACCATCATGCTCGATGAGATCGCCGACATGTCTCCTTTAACCCAGTCGAAAGTTCTGAGAGTATTACAGGAGCAGGAGTTCGAACGGGTCGGCGGTAACGAGACCATAAAGGTCGATGTCCGTATTATCGCCGCCACCAATAAATCGCTGGTGAATTTGATTAAAGAAAGCAAATTCAGGGTGGATTTGTTTTACAGGTTGAAGGTAGTATCTCTCTATATTCCGCCGCTTCGCGAGAGACGGGAGGACATCTCTCAGTTAATCGAGCATTTTATCAAAAGATATTCGGAGGAAACCGGCAAAATCATTAAAGGTGTTTCTAAAGAGGCTATGGAGAGACTGAACAGCTATGTCTGGCCGGGCAACGTGAGAGAGCTCGAGAACAACGTTCACAGCGCGGTGGTAATGGCTAAAACCGATGTCCTTAATCCCGAACATTTCCCCATACTGTCGGATCAGCACGAACAGATGAGCATCGACCTGGAACAGCTCGAGGACGATTACACCCGCATGTTCGCCGAGGTGATTATCCCCAATTTCAATAAGATCGTGGCGGTTTCCAACGGTCATGTTTACCATCACCTGCAATCCGGTTTCGAGAAGGCGCTCTTTTCGGCGGCCCTGAAACAGTCGGCGTCCAACCAGGTCAAAGCCTCAGATTTACTGGGCATCTCCCGTAACACCCTGCGTGATAGAATCAGCAAATACGGCCTATATTAATAACCTATCTGTAATCCGATCGGGATTGCCGGATTCCTGAAAGGAACCCGCAAATGCCAATTGCGCGATCCGTACAGAACCGGATCGCCCACGCGCTAATAATAAGCGCGTGGTTAGCAATTGGCATTTACGCATCCGGTAATCACGCAGTTTCGAGATCGTCATCGCGAGAAGTCCCCCGACCTTTGGGGAGTGTTGAAAAACTTCCAAAGATTTATTTATTGATAACCGAGCATCTGATACCGACACTGGAAAGTGTCGGCTATTAAGGAGTTATAGATTTATTAATTATATTAATAGCCTCGGCTTTCCAGCCGAGGGTACTTTATCAACAAGCCCTTTGGTCGGGGGACGACGACGCGATCTCTAACTTCGAATTTCAAGAATTTGTGCGCCTGTAAGTTAAAGATTGCTTCGGCTCACGTCTGTGACGTGAGCCTCGCAATGACTGCTATTTTGGATTTTTGCGCCACGCGATTACCGGGATGCGGCAATCCCGATCTGCACATATTTGCAGATAAACGTTGACCGACCGGCCGGCCTTTGCTATAATTGCCGCATGCGAGTTATGGTGATTTTGATAACCTTATTAATGTTAGCCTCATCTTTTTATTCTCAGGAGCCCGACCCTGATTCGGCGGATACGGTGTATATGCCTCTGGATAGTCTCGACGCCGGTATCGATCTGGCGTTGAGGGCCCTCAAGATGCGAAGCGGCGATCTGACTTTCCGGGGAGACTATTTGGAGCCGGATAAATACAGGTTGCCTATAATTAATTTATACATGCAGGAGCCGTTTCGGCTGTTAAAAAAGGCACAAAATTCTCTTTTATATGAAAGTGTAAACGTAACAGGTTTTGGGGATATCGGGCCGGATATTTTCGGATCGAGAAATTACTCTAATTATTATGAAAAAGAAATCCCTGAACTAAATAAAGTAAGTAAGATATTAACATCCCGTAAATTTCAGGAGCAGCTTCCCAAAAAAACCAACCTACTTTTAAGATATTTGTTTGAGTTTATCGAAAAGGTTGACATTAATAATTGGCGCGGTTTATCAAAATACACCCGCGCCCAGCTCGATTCTCTGGAGGAAGGTTTCACGCTTCTCTTGGAAGAAAACGAAGAGGATGAATTTCTTTCGGTAACAGAGCTCGATAGCCTTGAGCAGTATGAGGAGACCTGGGCTGAAAGACTTGTTACATTAGGTGAAAACTGTATATCAAGAAGATTTATTGCAGATGAAATTATCAGGATCATGCTTAATATCGAAAGAGAGAAATTTCAGAGTAAGTATCAAAGATGGGAAACCGACCTGGGCCAGATCATCATCGGCGATTCTACAGACAATCATTATAAAGGCGACCTTTTCATCGTCATCGATCCCGGCGGTAACGATACCTACGATATCGAGTTCGAGGGGACAGGGCACCATACGTACATTATCGATTACGATGGTGACGATACATACAACATGCCCGAAAACAGGATCAGCCCATATTTCTTCGGATCGAATATGATAATCGATTATAACGGCGACGACCTCTACAACGCCGGATCATGGACTTTAGGGGCAGGCTTATTTGGCGTCGGCGTGCTCTGGGATATGAAAGGCAATGACCGCTACTACGGCGACACTTTCACTATGGGCGCGGGATGTTTCGGAGTCGGGATTCTGCGCGACGATGAAGGTAACGACAGCTATCACGCCGCCCTGTTTTCGCAGGGATTCGGTTTTGTTAACGGTGTCGGCGTGCTGATAGACAATGCCGGCAACGATAATTACTTCGCCGGCGGGAAGTATAAAGATTTCATACGCTATGACGATCACTATCTGTCGCTGTCGCAGGGATTCGGCTATGGCCTCCGCCCCAAGATGTCCGGCGGGGTCGGTATGCTTATCGATAAATCGGGCAACGACGTTTATATCTCCGATATCTTTGGGCAGGGAGCGTCATACTGGTACAGCCTCGGCATGCTGGCCGACGGCGGCGGCAACGATCAGTATATCTCCTTCCAGTACGCCCAGGGCAACGGTACCCACATGTCGCTGGGAATTCTCTACGATGTTGAAGGGGATGACGTTTACTCCGCCAAGGGTGTATCGCAGGGTTGCGGGCATGATCGCGCGGTTGGGATGCTAATCGATCTCGACGGTGATGACAACTACAATGCCTACGATCTCTGCCAGGGGGCCGGTTCCGCCAACGGCCTGGGTTTGATCGCCGACGTCAGGGGAAAAGACGTCTACATCGTCCACTCCGATAGAAACACCCAGGGTTACGGCAACCCTCGCCGCGAGTACGGCTCCATCGGGATCTTTCTCGATCTGGCAGGTGAAGACAACTACTCCGGCGGTCTCGGCCGCGACAATCACTGGTGGACCTACTCCACTTGGGGAGCGGGATTGGATAAATGAAAAAAGCAATTGTCTTAACGCTTCTGTTATCGCCTCCGGCACTGGCCCAGACCGAGAGCGACTCCCTCTACCAGGTGATAGACTCGCTTTTCAAATTCGCCACCACCAAGATTATCTACTACCAGGACCAGGTGCAGCCGTCCAAAGACTCTCTCGGCGCTATCGGCGAACCGGCGGTGCCGTACCTTGTCGATAAGATGGATACCCAGGACGCCCGCACCATGCTGGCGCTGGTCGATATATTCAAAATGATCGGCACCCCCGCAGTACCAGCCATCGTGGAGGCCATTGGAGCGGACGATAACTATAAACGCCGCCTCGCCGTCCGCGCCCTTGGCGATATGAAGGATACCACAGCTGTGGACGGATTATTGCGATATACCTATGATCCCGATTTCCGAATACGATCCGGCGTATTAAGCGCGTTGGGCAAGATAGGAGATAAAAGAGGGGTAGAACCGTCATTGAAAGGCCTGAACGACGACGATTATCTCGTCCAGACCTCAGCAGCCGTATCCCTCTCTATGCTCGCCGATCCACGCACCATCGATCCGCTTCTGAAGTCCTTATCCGATCCCTATTACGGCGTGCGTTTCAAGGCCGCCGAAGCCTTATGGAATATCGGCAAGCCCGCAGTCAAACCGATAAAAAACGCTCTGGAGAATCCATCGGATACCAAATCCTATTATCTGCTGATAGAAATCGCCGGTAATCTCAAAGATAAGAAACTGATAAAACCGCTGACAAAAATCCTTGGGTCCGATGATCCTGTTGCCCGGGGCTTCGCGGCTGAGGCTTTAACTACTATCGATCCAAATAAAGCGGCAAAAATTTTCAGGAAAAAACTTAAAGAGGAAAATCATCCCTTCGTGCTGGGAAAAATAGAAAAAGCTTCGGCAGAGTAGTTTATGGATCTCGAAAAACGTCTATACGAAGCGCTGAAACTACGTAAAACAACCGTGCGGTCTCCCAAACCGGACCTCTATAAAAAACCGCCCGTCGGCATTATCAGAGAAACCGATCTCGGCCCGGTCTGGATGGTGGAGACTGCTTATGATGAGGGATATCTTCACGGTCGTACAGAGCTTTCAAAAAGCGTTCCCAAAACAGCCCTGGATTTTTTTGGAATTGAAAATTCTCGAGAACCTATCAATCTTAACGGTGCCGCAGTAATCGATACCGAAACCACCGGCCTGGCAGGGGGGACCGGCACCTATCCCTTCATAATCGGAATCGGGTTCTGGCGCAAAAATAAATTCGTCGTTCGTCAATATATTCTCCGCGATTTCAGCGAGGAACCGGCCCAGCTTTCCGCCTTCACCGAGGATCTGAATAAGACCTCATCTCTGATGACCTATAACGGCAAATCGTTCGATATGCCTCTTCTGAGAACCAGGTTCCGCATTAACCGTATGAAAGTCCCCTTTGTCGATTCCCCGCATGTCGATCTATTGCACCCCTGCAGGCGAATCTATCGAAATCATTTCGAATCATTCAACCTGACCTTTCTCGAGGCCATGATCCTGGGGTTTGAGCGTGTCGATGATGTGCCCTCTCATCTCATCCCCAAAATATATTTCGATTTCCTTCAAAACCGGGATGACGATCTGCTCATCCCGATCCTCTATCATAACCGCGACGATATAGTCAGCCTCTACATGCTGGCGCAGGAGACCGCCAGGCGGATCGACCTGGCCCTTTGCGGGGCTTCCAACGACGACAACATGTTCCTGTCGCTGGCGAAAATCCGGTTTATGTCGCGCGATTACGATGACGCCGAAAAGATACTCGGATTCATCAAATCCGATTTCGCCGAAATGCACGTCAATGACGACGCCATGATGATGAAATCTATCACCGCCAAACGTGTCCGGGACTGGAATAAGGCGCAATCTGTATGGCGACAGATGATCGATTGCGGAAGATTCGGGATTTTCCCCCATATCGAATTAGCCAAGCATCTGGAACACAGGGTAAAAGACCTCGGTTCAGCTCTGGAATTAACCAGCTCGACCATAAGACTATTAGAATTTGAACGAGAATTACTTTCCGGAAATGAATACAGAAATAGCCTGAGCGAACTGAAACACAGGCAAAAAAGACTTATAAAAAAAATCGATAAAAAAAGCGCCGGCTGATATCAACCGGCGCTTCGTAATTTCATTTTATTACGGATTCTGGGTTATAACCGGCCCCGATGCGCCCATTGATTCTTCGTCATCATAGATATACGCGTCAGGATCGTTATTGACATTCTCCCAGGTATTCCCAACTGCCCAGATCGTATCCGGATTGGAATTGTGAATAAGATACTGGCTGGTATTGAAGTAAACGAATGTGTTTTCTCCGGCGAAAGTCGAATCGTTTCTTCCCATGTCCGGAGCGCTGAGATCCGCTATTTGCACACCGTAGACCCAGCAGCTGTCGATCAGGTTACCGGTTATTATCGGCCTGGAAGTATTCCCGGTATAAATGCCTATAGAATCTCGCCTGATAATATTGTCCAGGATTCTGGGGTTTGTCAATGAGCCCGCAACGTATATACCGGTATGATTGGATGAAATTTCGTTGCTCGTTATTCTGCTGGATGTTACCAGACCCTGCACCCAGATGCCGATTCCATCTGAATTTTCCGTTTCTATTTTGAAGTTCTTTACCTGTATATCAGGTTGTTCTATCGCAAAAACCGATCCTGCACGATCCAGCGTGACTCCCGGGCCCATAACGGTTGTCGAGTCATACCCGGCGCCCACCAGGGAAGTTCCTACACCAATCTCAATTGGAAAACTCTCACCCCCGGTTATATCGTATATTCCCGGGCCCACAAGGATTTGTTCATAAATTCCAATAGTTGCATTGGCCTTGATAATTGCGTACGAAATGGTTCTGTAGGGCGCGAATCTCGAGCCGGTTCCCGTCGAATCGGAACCGAATGTATCTACATATATTTTGGTCGGGTCTACTATTACCACCCAGGCCGTATCCTTAACGGAAATATCATCGATCAAAGTCGCCACCACGCTGACCGAATCAAGCTCGGGAACCAGATTTGGCGCTATATATAAACCGTTGGAATTAATGGTGCCGTAAGTCTGATTTCCACCCTGGATATCTTCCACCTCCCAGACTACCAGGAGGGCAGCATTATAAATATTCAAAGCGTCGAAATCGAGTGAATCGCTAAGATCGACCAGGGCCCGCGGGGGAACGATATGAATTGAGCGATCCGGTTCCGGATCGGGTTCATAGGGATTGTCCTCACCGCAGGCGACAAGCAGCAAACTCAGCAAGATCAATATTAAAAGCGTACGCATAATAACTCCTTTCCATCGTTTCCATCAATACAATATATGTGGAATATGTAATTTGACAATAAAAACCCGATTATTTTTTTGAGCTTTTTTTGGCTTTTTTAGGCTTTTTATCCTTTTTCTTTTCCGGTTTTTTGGCTGCCGAGATTTTGACAGAATCGATTCCGGCAAGAATATTCTCAAAATACTCAAACGATAATTCTCTGAATAAAGCGTCTTTTTTGGTTTTTTCTTCGTCGGTTTTTTCGGGTAGATTCTCAATCTTTCGCCTTAGCTGAGATAATCTTTTGGCCGCAGATAAAGATCGCGCCTTTTTATCTTTATACGTCAAAGCCAGCGACCAGATCAGAAGAATCACTACGAACAGAATTGCGAAAAACGATATGTAGGAGATCATTTCGCTCATAAGAATGTATTACTATTTTCCTGGTTTTCCGGTCAAGCTAAAAAAAACACCCCGCGGGAGCGGGGTGTACAACCGGCGCGTTGGAGGGTAATAGCGCCGGTTCCCGAAAGAATCGGGTGGGCTGCAAGAATTTCAACAGAACCGAAGTCGGCATTGTTCCCTCTTAAGAATTTTAAATTATTTTTAAAGATAATGTTCGATGTCTATTTAGAATTATTGAAAATCGGGAATTTTCTATTCTTTTTCCAGGGCCTGCGCGATTTTTTCCTCGAAGAAATTCTTCAATTCGGGTGTAACGCCGGGATTGCTGCTCAGGAATTTTTGCCATATTTCGGCCGCCGCCCTGGGATCGTTTTTTTCGCCAAGTAGAACCGCTCCCAGGTTGAAAAAAGCCTGAGGTAGATCCGGGGCGAGTTCCGTCGCCCTGGAAAACATCTCTATAGCCCTTTCAACCTCCCCCAGCTCCCGGTACATGGTTCCGCAATCGACAATAACTTCCGGGCTGTCCGGTTTTATCTCCAAAGCTCGTTCGTAATAATTTATCGATTCCGTCGGGCTGTTCAGATCATAGTAATTATTGCCCAATCTGACCAGAAGGTCATAATTATCGGGGTCTTTTTCCAACTGTCTTTTTAGTTGCGATATCTGCTTGATAAGCGTTACCGTGAACTGCGATTGCTCTTCCGATATCGGAGGATGATCGGAGGGAAGGGACCGGGAAATCTGGAATCTATAAATAACAGCGCCCGACGCCAATATAATTGCCAGGAATATTATTAAATACAGTTTATCTTTTTTCATCGTTCATCCGTTCGCCCGAATATGTTTTTTCGGGAATCCCGTGTCAAGCGCTATAACGCCCCGCGGTTTCATGCGGTTCCGGAACATTTTAGAAAAATCTGATTACCGCTGCCGATAATCATATTATATTATGCCCTAAGCGATAGAGCGAAGGAGGAGAAAACGGAAACAGCCCGTGTAATTGAACTGCATGGTCAAAGAGCGAAGCTGGCCCATGAAAACCGGGTTATAGACGCGGTATTATCGGGCAAGCTGAGGTTGACCCGGCCCCATACCTCTCCCGTCGCCGTCGGCGATTACGTGGAGTTCATCATAAAAGAAAAATCCGCAACCATAGAAAATGTGCTCGACCGAAAATCCTGTATCACCAAACCGGCGGTGGAGAAAGAAGGTTTCAGACAGGTTCTCATTTCCAACGTCGACAGGCTGGTGATTGTAACATCGGTTGCACAGCCCAAGTTTAACCACGGCATAGTCGAAAGGTTTTTGGTAATAGCCTTCAAGGAAGAAATCCAGCCGGTCGTGATTTTAAACAAGATAGATCTTAAAGATCCCTCGAAATTCAACCATTATTTTAAAGCCTGGGATAAAGTTTCCTGTCGATATATTTATACCAGCGCCAGGACAGGAGAGGGCATAGACCATTTGAAAAAAAATATTTCAATCGGCACCTCTGTTATCGTGGGCCATTCGGGGGTGGGAAAATCATCGTTGCTGAACCGCCTATCGCCGGAATTAAATATCAGGACAAAAATTATTTCCTCATATTCGGGCCGCGGCGTGCATACCACCAGCAGAGTTTCTCTATATAAAATTTCTGAAAACGGCTGGGTAGCGGATACCCCCGGTTTGAAAGTTCTGGGATTCAGCGATATAAATAAAAAAAATCTACAATTATATTTTCCCGATATTCAGGAGCGCGCCGCTGGATGTCGGTTTGCCGATTGCTGTCATATTGAGGAACCCTCATGCGGGGTTAAAGAATCCGTCGGTACCGATGAAAATTCGATTCCCGAATTTCGTTATAATAGCTACAGGAGAATATACGGAACCTTGAAAAAATAACTCATACAAAACTTTATAATTTGTCAACAGTTACAGGGATATTTTTGCCTGAATCAGGACATCGACACCAAGCGCAATACCGTAAATCACCAAAAATCGCAACGAATTGAATTATAGTCAATTAGCCGAACGCTTTTTTTATTTTATTGGGCGTTGTCAACTTATTATTATATATTGAGTTACACGATCAATTAAAAACTTCTAGAAATATCGAAAAAACCTTGACACGATTTTTATAATTCTTTATCTTGACGCAAGTTAAGCGGATATGTCCGTATCCGGGAGGGTTTTTAATGTCTTTTTCCGGTCTGAAGGGAGGTTGGTAACTTAATGGCTGGAGTCAAAGTGCGGGATGATGAATCGTTCGAGAAAGCTCTGAAGCGGTTCACCAAAACCTGCGAAAAAGCGGGCATTCTTTCTGATATCAAGAAACATCAGCATTTCGAGAAACCATCGGATAAGAGAAAGAGAAAACTCAACGCTGCCAAACAGAAAGCCCGCCGTTCAAGGCTGAACAGGTATACGGAACGATGAGCGTGTATGAATAACAGGAGAAACAAGTGACGCTTGTCGAAAAAATTAATTCCGATTTAATTACCGCCATGAGGAATAAGGACGAATTACGTCTGAATGTTCTTCGTATGTTGAAATCGGAATTGAAATATAAGGCTATTGACACCGGCGATGATTTATCGGAGGAAGATGCGACAGCGGTATTGAGTTCCGCCGCGAAAAAGCGCAGCGAAGCCGTGCAAGAATACCGTAAAGGCGGAAGAGAGGATCTGGCCGAACAGGAAACCGCCGAATCCGAAATAATTAAGGAGTATCTTCCCGAACAACTTTCCGAAGATGTGCTTAAGGATCTGGTAGAGAATACAATCGCAGAAACCGGCGCGGTTTCTATTAAAGACCTCGGAACGGTTATGAAGGCTCTTATGCCCAGGGTACGGGGTCGCGCTGACGGTAAAATCGTTAATATCGTCGTGAGGAATATTCTTCAGGGCGAATAATCTGGAGGGGATATGAACTGGATCGATTTCTTTATCCTGTTCGTATTATTTGTGGCGATGCTGAATGGCTACAGACGAGGATTTTTCAAGGAGATTTCGACCTTTCTCGGATTGGTCATCGGCGTCGTATTCGCGGTCAGTCACGCTGACTGGCTGGCTTCCCTTCTCGAGGGGAAAGCCACTTTTTCACCGAGCATACTTTATGTTCTGTGTTTCGCTCTTATTTTTGCGCTGTCTATCCTTGTGCTTCGCCTGCTGGGACGTTATTTCTACAAACTGGTTAAAATCACTCCTTTGAGAGTGTCCGACAAAATAGGAGGAAGTATTTTCGGTATTGTTAAGGGTATGGTAGCCCTGTCTCTTATCTTTCTGCTTTTTATATTTCCCACGCCCCTGAAGGAATTCGATTCCGCCATACAGGAATCTACCATGGCCAAACCGATGAGGAAATTTGTTCCCTATATCTTCAACAATACCGCCTACTTCCATCCCCGATCGGGAGATTTTCTCAGCGAGGTTCAGAAAGGTATACTGCTTTCCAAAGCGCAGGATTACGCCGAAGATCCCGATGAAGCCCTGGATGACAGGGTTCTTCTCGGTATGACCGATGATGATGTCCAGACTCTCAACAAGCTAAATCGGTACTTCGGTAAAAATAGAGCCGGAAATTAAACTGGAGGGATAAGGAATTTCGGCTTGATGAATACCCATACGCTTGGCGTATTAGAATACAAAAAGATTATAGATAAGATCGTGTCTTTCTGCAGGTCTGTTCCCGGAAAACGCAAAGCCTCGAATCTATATCCGGGAAACGATATCGCGGCTTTAAATCATAATCTCGATCTGGTTTCGGAAATGAACGACATGTTTGAATTCGACGGGGGCCCGCCGGACCTGGAATTCGGGGATCTCGGCATCAAACTCGAGGAGGCGTCGTCGGCGGGAACCATAATAGAGCCGAAGGAGCTCCTCAATTATTCCGCTTTTTTTAAGACCGTATCCGAATGCCAGAAAATCAAATCCAAATATGAGAAAATAAATGATCTGATATCCGATCTGGTTTATCCCAAAAGCGTGCACGAGGCCATCGACCGCTCAATTGATCCGTCGGGAGATATTAAGGATTCCGCGTCCGCCGAGCTGAAATCTATAAGGCGGGAACTGCGTCAGGTAAAGGTAAAACTCGATGAAAAGTTTGAAAAATATCTTCACGGCGACACCTCGGTTTATCTTTCCGACAACATTTTTACCATACGTGAAGGCCGTTATGTTCTGCCCGTGAGGGAGGGCGACAAGGGTCACGTTCAGGGTATCATACACGATCGCTCGTCTTCCGGGGCCACCTTCTTCATCGAGCCTTCGGAAAGCGTGGAACTGAACAATCGTCACCGTGAAATGGAGACCGGGGAACGCAAGGAGATAAACCGCATACTCAGGAAACTATCCGAGATGCTGTATGTGAATCTTGCCGCCGTTAAAACCGATGTCGGGATTTTGTCCGATCTCGATTTTATCGGGGGATGCTCGAGGTTGTCGCGCAGGTTAAACGCCACCAGGCCTCTTTTTTCCGATTCCCGCGAGATTCATATCAATAACGGCAAACACCCCTTGCTGGTATTACATTACGCGGATGACCCGTCGAAAGAAGTGGTTTCTCTCACCATGGAGATGTCGCGGGGCCGGAATATCTATATAGTCACCGGGCCTAATACCGGCGGGAAAACCGTGGCCCTGAAAACCATCGGTCTTTTATCTCTGATGGCGGCCAGCGGTCTGTTTGTCCCCGCCGATGAGAATTCGGTTTTTGTATTGTTCGAGGATATTTTCGCCGATATCGGCGACGAGCAATCCATCGACAGTTCGCTCTCGACCTATTCTTCCCATCTAAGCCATATCAAGGACGCCCTGGAGGGGGCGGGGGAAGGTTCGCTGGTGCTTCTTGACGAACTGGGAGCCGGGACAGACCCGGACGAGGGTTCCGCCATCGGACAGGCTATCGTGGAAAATCTTTCCCGCAAAAATTGTTTTGCGGTTGTAACCACGCATCACGGTAAACTGAAGGCGCTCGCGGGCAAAGTGAACGGTGTCGTTAACGGCTCCATGGAATTCGATACTGATAAGCTGAGACCTACATACCGTTTTCTTACCGGCATACCCGGATCCTCTTTCGCGGTACAGATAGCGGAGAAACTCGGGATACCCCCGGAGATTACCGGCCGCGCGGCTGAGTTGATCGAAAAAAAAGAGCAGGACCTAACAGCTTTGATCACCGAATTGAATCGAAAGCTGGTCGAACTCAAAAGGGAAGAGGAAGCCGCCGGATTGAATCGGTTGAAATACGAATCGCTTGCCATAACTTATGAGGAAAAACTGAAAGCTCAGGAAAAAGCTGAAAAAGAACGAAAAAAAGAGCAGCTTAAAAAGAAAGAAGAGCTAATCCGGGAAACCGTGAGCGAGTTGGATCGCCTTCTGAAAGAGGCCAAAAAGAAAGCGGCGGATAGGACCGAGGTTCGCAGAATCAGAAAAAAAGTCTCCGGAGAGCTGGATAAAATCCGCGAGAAGATTCAGAAACTCTCGCCCGCTCCCGAAGGCGAGCCGGCCCGCGGTCTGCCCGGCGAAACGGTATTTATCACCGGTGTCAACGCCGAGGGCGAAGTCCTGGAACCCGCCGATTCCCTGGGACGTGTAAAGGTGCGGATAGGAAATGTCACCATGCTGACGGATCTGAAAAAACTGGTAAAAAAGAAAAAGCCTGCCCCCGTCGGCGTCACATCCGTGAAAACCGATTATTCTCCCGACGCGGGCATGGAACTCGATATTCGCGGTATGACTTTCGAGGAGGCCGAACCGATAATCGAGAAATATTTGATGGATGCTCTGAATTCGGGATTGCATACGGTTTCAATCATTCACGGCAAAGGGACCGGAGCGCTGAGGAAAAAAGTTCAGGAGTATCTTTCGCGTAACTCCGGAGTCGAATCGTTCAGGCTGGGTAACTGGAACGAGGGAGCTGCGGGCGTAACCGTTATTTCATTGAAGGCGGATTAGATTTATGGGCAGAATTCCTGAGGATATTGTACAGAGAATAAAAAACGAATCCGATATCGTCTCCGTTATATCCGAATTTGTGAATTTGAAAAAAAGCGGAAAGGATTTTAAAGGGCCCTGTCCTTTTCACCAGGAGAAAACGCCCTCGTTTTTCGTGATTCCCTCAAAACAGTTTTATCATTGTTTCGGATGCGGCAAGGGCGGAAACGTTATAAACTTCATAATGGATCACGAGCGCCTGGAATATCCCGATGCCTTGCGGTTTCTGGCGCTGAAAGCCGGAATCGAAATACCCAGGACCTATTCCGGCAGTTCCGATACCGAACGGGTCTACGAGGCGCTGTCTTTTGCCGAGAGGTTTTTCAATAATCGTTTACTCGCATCCGATGACGGCCGGCCGGCTCTGGACTATCTGAAATCGCGGGGAATAAACAGGGATATTATCAAGAGGTTTGGATTGGGATTTGCCCCTGACTCCTGGGACGGTTTGCTTAAGGCGGCCTCAAAGGAAAAGATTCAAACCGTAATGCTGGAAAAGGCCGGATTGGTTAAAAGGAAACAGGGACTCTACGACTGTTTCCGCAAGAGGATCATGGTTCCCATAAGAAATATCTCCGGCAAGAACGTCGCGTTCGGAGGCCGCATCATGCCGGGTGATGAGGGCGCGAAATACATCAATTCTCCGGAGACCGAGGTTTATAAAAAAAGCAGAATTTTATATGGTCTCGATATCTCGAAAAATTCAATGCGCGAAAAGAATGAGGCGGTTGTGGTAGAAGGCTATTTTGATTTGATCTCGCTGTTTCAGGCCGGTATAACCAACGTGGTCGCCGCCAGCGGAACCGGATTTACTCCCGAGCAGGCTTCATTGCTCTCCCGGTTCTGCGAACGGGTAGCGCTCATGTACGATCCCGATTCCGCCGGGATCAAGGCCGCCTTCAGGGCCTGCGGCGTTTTGTATAACGCCGGGCTGGAACCGCGTCTCATCAGGTTGCCCAAAGGAACGGACCCCGATGGTTATATCAGGAAGCATGGGGCCGAAAATTTATCAAAGGTTATTTCGGAGGCCGACGACATTTTCGATTTTGTCATAAAAGGATTGAAAGGAAGAATCTCCGATCAAACGGTGGCCGTGCAGAAGAAAATCATAGGAAAAATCGTCGAACTCGTTGAACCCATCGACGACCATCAAACTCGCGCCATAATTTATGAAAAAATCTATTCCCGGCTCGGCGTGGATATAAAGCCCTTTGCCCCCGGGGAGGGAAGGCGCCGCGCCCCGTCGTCCGGCCGGCTGGACGATGTCAATGTGAATAAGGATAATTTCGAAAATACGTTTTTATCGGTTATTATTTCTCATCCGGAACTCTACGGCCAATGCCTCGACCAGGTCGATGGTTCGTTGTTTTCCGAATCCGATAACGCCAGGATTTTTGAGATTATCGGAAAAATCCAATCGTCGGGCGGGGAGATTTCTATATCGAACCTTTTTGACGAGATCGGGTCGAACGGTTTGAGGGATCGGCTTTCGAAAATAGCGTTTATTGAACACTCCCTGGCCGATTGGGAAACCGTTTTTGATGATTGCATGAGAAGATTTAAAAAAATTGCCATAAAAAGGAGATTGGATGAATTGAAAAGCTTGATTGACGAAGCTGGCAAAGAGTCTGATCGAGACAGGTTGGAAATTTTAACCCGGGAGTTTCATAAATTGAAAGCTGAGGTTTAGGATTATGAAGCAAGAGGCTAAGAAAAAAGAAAAGGTGTCACGCCTCGAGTATGCCGAAGATAAAATCGACCGGGAAATCGGAGGGGACCATAACACCGAAGAGGAGGTTTCGCTTGAATCCAATGTGGACAGGATCCCGTCAACCGATTCCGCCGACGGCGGGGCCGATCCCGCTTATGTGTATTTTAAAGATCTGGGCCGGTTTAAAATCCTTTCCAGGGAGAAAGAGGTTGAGATAGCCCGGCGGATCGAAAGCCACAAAAGGGGTATCAAAAAAATCGTCTTCTCTTCTCTGATTGTCCTGGATGACCTGATAGACTGCAATGACAAATTGGTGTCCAGGGAGATCAGGCTCGAAGATCTGGTTTCTCCGGAAACCTGCCGCTGGTTCGCTCCGGAAAATATCAAAAGGGAAAAGCAAAAAGTCCTTATGAGATTAAATAAAATAAAAGATCTCCTGAATTCCAGTCGATGCGACAACCTGGACTTCCCCTTTGAAAAATCCGATTCGGCTCTAAAAAAACGTTCGAAAAATCGTCAAAAATTGTTCGCCGAAATAGAGAAATTTAATTTCAATCTCGGATTTCTGGAGGAACTCGTTAGAACTTTCAAAAAACAGGTTAACATGGCCCGGCGTTATCACCGTCCCTTGAATGACATCGCGAAACTGCTCGGAACCGATCTTGCGGAGTATCTTTTCGCCGAGGAGATGCCCCAGAGCGAACTGGAAATCACTAAAAAAAGGCTGGAATATCTCGAATCCGAACTGGATAAAGCGAAGAAGCTTATGATCGAGGCCAACATGAGACTGGTGATTTCCATAGCGAGAAAATATATTGGGCGCGGCATGGAGTTTATGGATCTCATTCAGGAGGGCAATTCCGGCCTGGTCAAAGCCGTCGATAAATTCGATTATCGCAAAGGTTTTAAATTCGGAACCTACGCCTCCTGGTGGATCAGACAGGCCATAACTCGAGCCTTATCGGAACAGGCCAAGACGATCCGTACACCCATGTATCTGAACAGCCAGTATGGAAGGGTCGCCAAAGCATCCCAGAATCTGTTCCAGAAGCTGGGACGGAAACCGAGCGTGAAAGAGCTGTCCGGCAAAGTCGGAATACCCACCGATAAGGTGGAAGATATATTGAGCGTCATACCCCAGACGGTTTCTCTTTCCAAACCGATAGGCGACGATGAGGACAATCAAATGTTCAACCTGATCGCCGATCCTCAATTCTCGACCCCCAGCGGAAAAGCCTCCTTCGTCTACCTGCAGGACCAGATGGAGAAGATATTGAACACTTTAACCGATCGTGAAGAAGAGGTAATCAGGCTTCGGTTCGGTATGTCCGACGGTCTTCCCAGGACTCTCGAAGAGGTGGGCTTGATCTTCAATCTTACCCGCGAAAGGATTAGACAGATAGAGGCCAAGGCCCTGAAAAAATTAAGGCACAAATCCCGCGCGGCCAAATTAAGAGACTGCGTGGATCTTCTTTAACAGGCCGAAATATAGCTTCTTTCAACCGGAGATTATTCTCCGGTTTTTTTATTCTGGCTTTAAAAATGCAACTAAAATATAATAATAATCGTAGTTAAATTAGACGACCAAAGAGCGCCAATCTGGAGGTAACAATGGAACTTTTAAAATTGACAATAAAAGCCTGTGTCGTGTTGTCGCTGATCTATGCCGTCTCGGCGGCCAATGATCCCATCATTAGTATTGACGATGCCAGATTCGAAAGAATTGAATATGCCGGAATAGAATTGAACAAGGGCGGGGAGTTTACGGTCGAGGCTGTCGGCCTCAGGGGCTACGATTCCGATGAATTTACCGCTTACGGCTGGATTCTGAATTCGGATACGCGAGAACCAGTCTGGAATATGAAAAGAAGAAACACCGAAAGGCATGGACGCCGCGGCCTAATTAAAGCGGACGACACTATCGACCTCGAACCCGGTAAATATGAACTTTATTATTACGTGGGAAGCAGATGGGGCGGAAATATCAAAATCAATGGCAGAAATGTAATAGAGTTCTTGGGCGATATATTTAACGGCGACCTTAACGACGATATCGATGAATATATCGAAGATTTTTATATTTCACTTACCCCGAAAGATGATGATTATTCCGATTATAAGCGATTCGATCCTACGGGAAAAATCGATAACGCTTTAATCCAGATAAATAAGGTGGGCGATTCGGAATATATCGAAAAAGGTTTCAGCCTAGATAAGGATACTGAAGTCCGGGTTTATGCCCTGTGCGAATATCCCTCCGGTTATAAATCGCCGGTCGATATGGCCTGGATTATCGACGCCGATAACAGGGAAATGGCCTGGGAGATGGATCGCTGGAATACCGACCATGCCGGGGGCGGGACCAAGAACAAACTTAGCGATGAAAAGATAGAGCTTAAAAAGGGCAGCTATATTTTATACTACGTAACCGACGATTCCCATTCCTGGGATTATTTCAACGTGCCGCCGCCTTACGATCCTATGAATTGGGGTGTAACGCTTGCTGCAACAAAAGATACCGATAAGTCCGCCTTTAAAACCTTTACCCCCGAAGGCAGGGGCGAGCCGCTGGTGGATCTTACCCGGATGGGCGATGACGAATTCGAATCGCAGGCGTTCGAATTAAAATCCGAGCAGTCTCTTCATATTCACTGCCTCGGCGAATATAGCGGTTGGAGCAAGGAATTCGTCGATTACGGGTGGATAGAGAACGCCGAGAACGGCAGAACCGTTTGGGAAATGACCAAACGCAACACCATCCACGCCGGAGGCGGCAGCAAAAATCGAAAATTCGATAAGATGATAACTCTGCCGAAAGGGTATTATATTGCCCACTATATTACCGATGATTCTCACTCTTACCGCGATTGGAACACCTCGGCTCCCTACGAAGGCAGGCTCTGGGGGCTGGCAATATACGCCGGAAAAGATTTCAAAAAGTCCGATTTCAAGCTTTTAAAGGAATCCGAGGTTAAACTTGGCGCTGATATCCTGGTTAAAATGACCGGCCTGCGCGATAACGAGCGCGAACGGGTCAAATTTACCATTAAAGAACGGACCAAAATCCATATCTACGCCATCGGCGAGGGTTCCCGCGACGAGATGTATGATTACGGCTGGATCGTCGACGATAAAACCGGCAGGGCGATATGGGAGATGACCTGGCGCAATACCGAACCGGCCGGAGGAGCCCGGAAAAACCGGATGTTCAGGGATACTATCATACTGGAACCCGGTACCTACGTGGTTAATTTCGTTACCGACGGCTCCCACTCCTTCAACGATTGGAACGCCTCCAAACCGCGCGACCCCGTCAACTGGGGAATCACCGTGAGCAAAGAATGACGTTATTGGCGTAGCTATTCTCCCCGGAAAAGTA
>CBFCYP010000027.1:0-27104 GCA_965602185.1 uncultured bacterium | reverse complement strand
CGGTCGTAATAAATTGCGACACGCAACAAAGGCGTCAGGAAAGGATTCCTGACGCCTCGGCGAAAAATCTTGATTTATCGCGGTAGGGTTTATTCCACCAGGTCTCCTATCCGCGTCCAGCGGACACGTTCGGGGAGATGGTAGATATTGTACGCCACCGATTCCAGTATGGAGTAAGGATTCGATTTGGAGATTCTGGGAGGCGGAGAGACATCGGGGGGATGCTGGTTGAGTTCATTACCATTGTTTGGATCGTAACTTTCCCAGGGGCTCCAGGACCAGTGGATAATCATCGCTTTACCAAGTACGTCCTTGCGGTCCACGTAACCCCAGAAGCGGCTGTCGGAGGAGTTGTCGCGGTTGTCGCCCATCATGAAAAGTTTGTCTTTGGGCACTACAAATTCCGGCATATTATCGCGGTTTCCCGGGCCCCATTCAAACCTGTTTCTGTAATGGGGAAGTATTCGAGTGGAATCGAGCTGACCGAAGGGCGGAAATTCCATCGGTTTGCCGTCGACATAAACCTGCTTGTTTACGATTTTTACCTTCTGCCCCTCTATCGCGATACATCGCTTGATATAATTGGTGCCCTTGCCCGCGTAATTCTGGCGGGCATCGCCGGGATATTTGAAAATAATTATATCGCCCGGTTTGGGATCGGAAATGGCCGGAAGCTTGATATCGGTAAACGGAATAGGGAGCCGCATGCCAAAGATAAATTTATTGGCCAGCAGGAAATCGCCCACCAAAAGCGTGTTCTCCATGGAACTCGAGGGGATTTTATAGGCTTCGACGATGGAGGTTTTTATCATAAGGGCAAGGATAAGCGCTATGCCCAGTTGTTTGGTCCAGTCCCAGAGTGTAGCCACCACTTGCTTTCTCCTTAAGGTAAATCAATTATTGAAGTTATCGGGATCATTCAAACCTATTTTTATTACCACACTTATTTTCAAAAGTTCCATAAAATTATGACTTAATGTCCGAATCGTCAACCAAATATATTACCTAAGCGGCTAATAGGCCTTGCGAAAAATATCGGCGATATTTATAATAGAATGTCAGTTATGGAGGCATGATGATTAGCACGAGTAATTTCAGAAAAGGGATGAAGTTAGGGCTTGACGGCGAACTTTATATAATAGTCGATTTTCTTAACCAGAAGATCGGGCGAGGGGGCGCCAAGATGTGGACCAAGCTCAAGAACCTGAAAACCGGTCAGGTTGTCGAACGCACTTTCCGCGGCGGCGAGACCTTCGATCCGCCCGATTTCAAGGAAGTCCCGATGCAGTATCTTTACAGCGACGATGAGATGTTCCATTTGATGGACTCCAAAAGCTACGAGCAGTACGCTCTAACTATAGACCAGGTAGGCGATTACAAATGGTATCTGCAGGAAAACGCTGAATATAAAATACTCTTTTTCGAGGGCGCTCCGATTTCCATAAATATGCCCCCCGCCGTAATTCTGAAAGTGATTGAGGCTGAACCCGGAGTCAAAGGTGATTCGGTTTCTAATCTGACAAAAAACGCGATGGTCGAAACGGGTCTTAAAATTAAGGTTCCGCTGTTTATAAAAGTCGGCGAGAAGATCAAAATAGACACTTCTGAAGGCAAATACCTCGAACGAGTTAACTGAGAGTTGCAAAACGATCTATTACTGGGAGAACCGGATGGAATTATCGGTATCGATGAAGCCGGTAAAGGCGATTATTTTGGTCCCCTGGTGGTAGCGGCCTGTTTTTCCAATGATAAAATCGACATAGAGTTCGAAAAAATCGGCCTGAAGGAAAGCAAGAATATCAGCGATTACCGCGCGTATATTCTGGAAAAGAAAATAAGGAAACTCTCCCCTTTCGAATTAGTGGTCATAGGCCCGGAAAAATACAACGAGCTTCACGCCAAGATGCGAAATCTCAACAAACTTCTGGCCTGGGGTCATTCCCGCGCGCTGGAGAACCTGCTGGCGAAGGCCAATCCCCGCGAGGTGGTAGCCGACCAGTTCGGCGACAAGAGCCTGATCGAAAACGCATTAATGAAAAAAGGACGCAGTGTCCATTTGACACAGAAACATAAAGCCGAAGCCGTTCCAGCAGTGGCGGCGGCGTCGGTGCTGGCGAGAGCGGAATTTCTCAGGCGTCTTGAGAAATTATCGAATCAATGCGGAATTAATCTGCACAAGGGCGCGGGCGCGCCGGTGGATGAAGTCGGCAAGAGAATTTTCGCAAAGCACGGCAAAGAGGAGTTGATCAAAATTGCCAAAGTCCATTTCAAAAATACCAAGAGAATCATCACCTGATAAAAAGCTCCATTCTATAATTGAAGACAGAACTTCCGGGGCAACGGTAATCGAGGGTGAGATTTTCCGGTTATTTGAAGAGATAATCAGGATTCATCGAAGGAATTCCGCCCGATATCTTCGCGTGGCCATAATTAAAATAAAAAAGCGGTTTTCCGCCATGGCGAACATATTGAATCTGGTAATTTTCACAGAGAAAATATTGGAAAAAAAAGATGTCGAATACTTGTCCGAATCAATAAACGGCTATAAAAAAAATATCGAGCATGACCGCGGCCTGACCGTAACCAAGGCGGCCCGAAAAATAAAATCATACGGCTCGATATTCACCCTGTCCGGCTCTTCGTTGATCTTGAAAGCTATCATGGAGGCCGGGAGCCTCGGATGGAGAGGCGATGTTAGAATTGTTGAGTCGCGTCCCAAAAACGAGGGTACCGGGCTTGCCATAAAAACGGCCCGGGCCGGTATACTAACCGTTTTGGGAGTTGACGCAATTACACCGCGTATGATTAAAAATTCGGGCGCGGTTTTTCTCGGTGCTGACGCTGTCACGCAAACGTATTTCGTCAACAAGATCGGATCGGATATTGCCGTGGAGTTCGCCGATATATTCCACAAACCCGTTTACATTGTGGCGGATAGAAGCAAGTTTATATCGAATAAAATCTATAAATTTACCCCCGATAAAAATCCTGAAAACGAAATTGCCCGGCGACGGTTTAAAAATCTTGAAATTATCAATAATTACTTCGAAAAAATAAGGCCTCGTGGAAAAGTCCATTTTATATGCGGTGACCGGATTATATCGGCGGGCAATATTAAAAATCTATTGAAACGCCGATCTTAGATTTGTAAACTTTAACGGGTGTACCTATAATGGGATGTGCACATCATGGATAAGACGGGATTTGAAAATATTACCAATCGACGTAATTTTCTGAAGGTATCCGGTATATGTGCGGGATGCACCCTATTACCCATATCGATAGATAATTCTCTTTCAAAATTATTCGGAACGAGCGGCATCGCCAATGCCGATGAATTCAGCCCGGAAAAGCTCCACGAGGCGGAGTTCTATATAAAACATGAAGCCCGCGAAATCGAATGCCGGCTTTGTCCTCGGAAATGTCTGGTTGGAGATAAAGAGCGAGGATATTGCGGAGTAAGGGAGAATATAAACGGCAAATATTATACCCTGGTTTATAACAATATCTGCTCGGCCAATGTTGATCCCATAGAAAAGAAACCGTTCTTTCATTTTCTACCTGGCACCTACGCCTTTTCAATAGCTACCGCGGGATGCAACCTGAACTGCAAATTCTGTCAGAACTGGCAGATCTCTCAATTCAGGCCCGAGCAGATCAAGAATTTCAGGATGACAGCCGAGGATATAGCATCCACCGCGTCCCAGCATAATTGCAGATCGATAGCATACACATATTCCGAACCCATTATCTTCTACGAATACATGAGAGATTGCGCGATTGAGGGCAATAAAGATAATATCGCTTCGGTTATGATTACCGCGGGATATATCGAAAAGGAACCGTTGGAAAAACTCCTGCCCCACCTGGCGGCGGTGAAAGTAGACCTGAAATCATTCCGTGAAAAATACTACGACGAGATCTGCAGCGGCAAATTAAAGCCGGTTCTTGATTCCCTGGTAGTTATCAAAGAATCCGGTAAGTGGCTGGAGATAGTATACCTGATGGTGCCGACATTAAACGACGAACCCGCCGAGATCAGAGATTTATGCGACTGGATAATAAAAGAGCTGGGGCCGGATGTCCCGGTTCATTTTACCAGGTTTCACCCGCAGTATCTTTTAAAGGACCTCCCTCCCACCCCCATCGAAAGCCTGGAGGTCGCTTATAAAATCGCCAGGGACAAAGGGATAAATTACCCTTATGTCGGCAACGTTTATGGACATTACGGCGAGGATACCTATTGCGCGGGCTGCGGGGAAGCCATAATAAAGAGAAGCGGATTTCGAATCGACAGAAATGACATCGAAAACGGCGCCTGTAAGAAATGCGGACAGGCAATCCCCGGCGTCTGGTCTTGAAATACGGTAGATCTCGATTATTCGACGCCTTTATACTCGGGCTGGGCTCCATCGCCACCCAAACGGTTTATATAAAATTAATCCTCTCGTCTCAAGTCGGCGGCGAATTGTACGCCGCTCTGGCGATTAGCGGATGGATCGCGTCGGTTGCTACCGGCGCTTTTCTGGGAAGCAAAATAAAAGACCAAAGGCGGGCAACCGTCTGGCTTCTATCGGCGACACTAAAAATACCGCTGGCATTTTTCGTTTTTATATACCCCTCTTTTTTTACCGGAGTCCTGGATCCTTTAAGATTTCTGCCGTTAGTTTTAATCGGGATAGCGCCATCGGGAATTCTATATGGAATATTGTTCCCTCTTTTAATAACAAATGTGTCAAAAACATCGATCGTTTACAGAAACGAAGCTATCGGTTCCATTACCGGCGGTTTGCTTATAGTGGTGTTGTCGTATTTAGGGATAGGCGGTTTCGCGGTATTGTTCCTGCTTTCGGGTATCGAAATCTCCAGGATCTTATTTCGTAGAATATCAACATCATTGATTCCGGCACTGTTTTTCATAGTCGGCTTTTTTATCGGGCCGCAACTCGATAAGGTTGGGCTGGATATCAGGTGGCCCGGTTTTCAAACCGTAAAAACCGCTCACGGCTTTTCCGGCCTGTGGGCGCTTCATTCGCGTGAAAAACAGTTGACCGTTACGTACAATGGTGAACATCTGCAGACTATTCCCGACAGACAATCAGCGGAAGAGGCGTTGCTGTGGCCTTTTCTTTATCATCCAGACGCCAAAGATATTCTTTTGATCGGTTTCGAAGGAATTGAATGCGAAAAATATCTGCCGGAAAATGCCCGGGCCACAAAACTGATAACCGATAAGGCTTTTCTTAAGTTGGGTATTCAGGAAAACGTGGATTATATTGTTGTCGATCCCCTATCGTATGCATCGGATTCAGAATATGATATCATCATTGTTTTCCTGCACGGGGGCGGGGATCTCAGCGACAACAGGTTCGAAACCGGCTTCTTTTATGAAAAATGCAAAAATCTGTTGAAAAGCGAGGGCGTGCTTTATGTAAGCGCTGTATCCGATGAAAACTATATCGCCCCGGAACTGGGACGTTATTTATCCGCCATAAAAAACACGCTGGATGATTATTTTGAATCGGTATCTTTAATCCCCGGATATAGAATCGGATTTGTTTGCCGCCGCGCGGCCGATAATCTGAATCCGATGGAGTCTTTGGACAAGCTGCAAATCGATTCTCCCTATTTCAACGAATCCCTTATTACCAGCAGGCTCGCGCCATTCAGAATCGCACGTCTGCAGAGCCAGATTACGGATTATGAAATTAACAACAATATTCTCAAGCCCTCGTCGGTAATTCATTACCTGCAATGGATCGGCTCGATGTTCGGACGATCGAAGTATCTATTTTATATTTATCTTTTCCCCTACCCGCTATTATTCTTCCCTATATTGATCTTGATCCCGTTGACAATCCTGATATTTAGAAAATCAGATTTCATTTCGCTTTTATCGATAACTTTGCTCGGATCTCTGGGAATGGCGTCGGAGATAGCGGCCCTATACCTATTTCAGATTTTATTCGGTTATCTTTACCTGCATCTCGGGCTTATCATAGCGGTCTTTATGGCCGGTATGGCGCTGGGCGCCCATTACGGAGGCAGATTAAGACCGTGCATGATTATGGGACCGATATTGTTCTGTTTTATTTCGATGCTCTTTCTGCCGCCTTTGATTGAATCGGGAATTGGCTTGAAAATTACATTATTTTTGTTATACATATTGGCGGCAGCTTCAGGTTTCTGCTCGGGAGGAGGATTCGCGAAACTTGCGGGGAGAAAGCCGGACGATCGGGGGTTGGGGGCAACCTTATACGGCGCCGATCTTTATGGCGCGATGGCGGCCGCGGTATTGGTTCCGGGAATCCTGATAGCTTTCGGAGTCGCGCTTTTGTTTTGGTCATTGATCGTGATAGGTCTGATTATTTCGGCAACTTTGTGGTATTTGCTCAAGTAAAATAACCGAAACAGAATAATACGGATTTTTGTTTCTTAGTTTGAAAAGAAGTCTTGAATACGGAGGAGTTATGAAGAGGAAACTCAAGATAGGTTCGGCATCATTAACCATCGTATTAATAATAGCGTTTTTTACATTGACATTTGCCCAGAGTTCCGGCGATTCGATTTATTCGCTGGTCAAGCTGGCTTCGGATATAGCCTTTAAAATAAACGCGCGTTACGTGGATAAGCCCGATATTCAGGCTTTGATTCATTCCGGCATACGGGGAATGATCGAAACGCTTGATCCGTTTTCGGAATTTCTCGAAAAAAGCGATTTCGAACATCTCATGGAAACCACTTCGGGCAAGTATTCCGGGCTGGGTATGACCATTTTTCTCAAAGACGGCTGGGTGACCGTTGTCGCTCCCATGGAGGGTACTCCGGCGTACCGTCAGGGGCTCAGGGCGGGCGATCGCATAGTCGAAATCGATGGAAAATCGACCGAGGAGATGAACACGGTGGAAGCCTCAAAGCTGATGAGGGGTGAGGCCGGGACAACCGTCAAGCTCAAGGTGGAACGCGAAGGTCTCGACGAGGATCTGGAATATACCATCGAGAGAGCGGTCATTACGATCAAAATGGTGCCATATGTCGGCGTGATTGAAGAGGGCGGCCAGAAAATCGGCTATATTCGTCTGGCGCGATTCGGCGAAGAGGCCGACAGTGAGTTGATAGAGGCGATAGAACAAGTAAAAGCGGAAAATATCGACGGATTGGTTTTCGACCTGCGCTCCAATGGCGGAGGACTTTTAAATCAGGCCGTTAAAGTCGCCAATCACTTTTTACCGCAGGGCACGGAAATAGTAAACACCAAAGGCAGGAATTCGGACCAGAACAGGAGTCATTATGCCACCCGGGACCCGGAAATTCCGAATATTCCCCTGGTGGTGCTTGTCAATGAGATGTCGGCATCGGCTTCAGAGATTGTCGCCGGGGCTATTCAGGATTCCGATAGAGGAGTGATCGTCGGTAACACCACTTTTGGGAAAGGACTGGTGCAACAGGTTTACCAGCTTTCCGAAGGGACGGCGTTGAAACTTACGACCGCCAAATGGTATGTGCCCTCCGGCCGGTGTATACAGAAAGACCTGCATTCGATTCGCGACAGGGGTAGCGAGGAAATCGCGGGAGTCGAGACCGCCCCGGTGGATTCAAGCGAATTAGAGATATTTCATACTAAAGGCGGGCGCATAGTCTACGGCGGCGGAGGTATATCCCCGGATATCACTGTCGAGAGAGAGGATTTTAACCAGTTGAAAATCAACCTGGAAAGGCTCTCGACTTTCTTTGATTTCTCAATAAAATATACCACCGAGCATCCCGACCTCGCTCCCGATTTCGAGGTAACCGACGAGATGGTTGAGAGGTTCAGAGACCATTTGAAGGAAATGGATTTTACCTATAAGAGCAGGCTTGAAACCGAACTCGAGGGAATGCGGGAAACGGCTAAAGAACAGGGAACATTAGATCTGTATGCCGAGGACTTCGAGGATATTCAAACCATAATAGAGGCTGAAAAGGAAAAAGAATTCGACAGTAATATCGATTTTATAAAGCGGGGAATCAAAAGAGATATTCTAACGCGGCTTTACGGAGAATCGGCGGTATATGAGAATATAGTGCTGGAAACCGATCCCTATGTAAAGAAAGCCATCGAACTATTGTCCACACCCGAAGAATACACCAGTATTCTGGGGGGGTAAGACAGTTTAGAAAAACCATAAGCTATGGGCCGATTTGATAAAATCGGCCTTTTTTATTGATTAATTATTCTTTTTTTTATTGTTTTAATAAAGATCCATAATATAAAAAAAATATTATTATTCGAATATTTTTCTTGACCGGGATAATAAAATTAAATACAACATAGTCTATGTTGGAGGGGACTTTTTAGTTTAGCTGTATTCAGCGTCCTCTATTTGTATTAAATGGAAATCAGACGATACCGGCGGGCAAAAGTCGTCTTTTATCGGATGATGATTGAGTTTACCTTCAAAAGGAGGGGAAGGTATTATGATATCATTTGAAAAGGCACAGCAGATAGTATTGGATAATACGGAGATCCTTGAATCGGTTAAGATGCCGATTGTTGAATCACTTGGAATGGTTCTGGCGGAAGACATAATATCGCAAGAGGATATTCCTTGCGCGGATATCGCCAGGATCGGCGGATTCGCCATAAGAAGCGCCGATGCGGTTAGTAGCGATCAGAGGTCACCTGTGGCATTGATCCTCGACGGATCCGTAAGAGCCGGCTGCTGTTGGAAAAAAATAGTACAATCGGGTCATGCGGTTATGCTGGAAGCGGGGGCGCCGTTGCCCGAGGGCGCGGACACCATAATTTCGAACGATTTTGCGGTTAGAGAAAACTCCAAGAGCGTTAAAATTTACAGACGGGAAAAACCGGGCGAGCATATATTTATGAGGGGCGAAGAAATAGAAGAAGGAGAGCTGATCTTCAGCAAAAACCGGATTCTAACCTCCTCCGATATAGGAATCCTGGCTACCCTTGGTTTGACGGAGGTCCCCTGTTATCGAAAACCTAAAGTGTCTTTCTTCACCTGTGGTGATGATCTGGTAATGCCTCATCAGCCTATCGATGCGGGCAAGATCAGGTCGGCGAATATGTTCGCTATTGAAGCTCACCTCAAAGAATACCACGCAGCGCCCGATAACATGAGCATAGTCGGGCTCGATCCAGAAGAAATCAGGAAATATGTAGAAAAAGCCGGCAACTCGGACATGCTGATTGTCTCAACGGGATCGTCACCAGCGGTTTTCGATAAGATAAAAATGGTCCTTCAGAAAAACGGAATGGACCTGAAATTTTGGAGGGTTGCCATTCGTCCCGGAAAACCATTAATCTTCGGTACCTACAACGGCATTCCTGTTTTCGGATTGTCCGAAAACCACCTTTCGACCACCATCGTAATGGAGGAATTTGTCAGACCCGCTATCATGAAGATGCTGGGACGCCGCGAAATACGAAGAACGGAAGTGGTGGCGAGGCTCGACAGGGAGATAAAAGGAGGAGGAGGGAAAACGCATTTTGTCGGCGCTGAAATCAAATTAACCGATGACGGTTTCCTGGCGATTCCGGAAAACCATCGCCCCAGGAAAAACGTGAGGGCGTTTATATGCGCTAACGGCATAATTGTCATTCCTCCGGAGATAAATTATATAGAAGCCGGGGAAATGGTTAAAATACAGGTTATTGGGGATCCGACAGATCTGAATTAAAATTTGATAACTGATTCCGGTTAAGGATAATAATCATCTGTGAAAACGACTTCCGATCTTATATATCCACAAAACCGAATGCTTTTTTCTTGTAAAAGACCGCTTATTTTAATTAATTAACATTTCATCATGAAGATAAGGCTAATTATGAGGGGGCTGGCGAAATCATACCCCGGCCGGCCCGTTTTTAAAGACATAAACGCCACTGTTGAAAGCGGAAACGTACTGATTATAACGGGACCAAACGGATCAGGCAAAACGACCCTGTTGCGGATTATTTGCGGATTCATTCGTCCAACCAGGGGTAACGCGATACTCGCCATGAATGGCAGGGAATTGCGCGGGATAGAAATTCGTCCGTATATCGGATTGGTATCGCCCGACCTTGTGCTGTACGACGAGCTGACGGCATTAGAAAACCTGTATTTTTTCGGCAATATTGCAGGATCGAGATTTAGCGAAACCGATCTTGAAAATCGTCTCGCGCGGGTGGGCCTGGAAAAAAGAGGAAACGATAGGGTGGGTTCGTATTCCTCCGGAATGAAACAGAGGCTGAAATATTGCCTGGCCCTTTTGAGAAATCCCGGGTTATTGCTTCTTGACGAACCGACATCGAACCTCGACGACCAGGGCAAGGCGCTCACTTCCGAGATTATTAAGTCACATGAAGGGATTCTGGTAATAGCGACCAACGAGAAATCTGAACTTGATTATGGAGATCAAATCATCAGGCTCGGCAAGTAAAGCCTTCGCGGTATTCTTAAAGGACTTTAAAAGCGAGCTTCGAACCAGATACGCGATAAACGCTATCCTGATGTTCGCCGTGGTTACTGTCTTTGCCGTATCCTGGGCGATCGGGGGAGTCGGCCTGAGCGAGATTCTACAGGCGTCGCTTCTATGGATTGTCATCTATTTCTCTTCCCTGTCGGGATTATCCCAGAGTTTCGTTAAAGAGGAAGAATCAAAAACCGCTTTGGCCCTGAGGTTATACTGTCCCGCCTCGGCGGTTCTGGGTGGTAAAATGATTTTTAATCTCATACTGCTATCCGTATTAAACCTGCTCACCATCCCGTTATTCGGGATTTTTATAGGGTTGGAAATCTATAATTTTCCTCTGTTTATAATAATCGTCATACTGGGATCTCTGGGTATTGTGGCGACCACCACGCTCGCTGCCGCTATAATTTCAAAAGCGTCTGTCAAGGGGGCGCTTTTCGCCGTTCTTTCATTTCCATTGATCCTGCCTTTAATGATGATGGCGATTTCGGGCACCAAAAAAGCCTTGATTCCGGAATCGGCAATCTCCCTGGCACGGATGGAGATCCAGGTTCTGGCATCATATGTGGTGGTGATGACGGTTCTGGGTTTTATTCTGTTTGACTCGATTTGGAACGATTAGATCTCCATTGCGTCAAGCTGGTGTAATATGGTAACTTACAGATGGACAAAGGCCGCAATTTGAAGTTGATTTGATTAATATTTATTATTATCTGTATCGAAACAAATCGCATCGGGGCGGTGTTTAAAGGAAACGGTTATGTGGTGGAAATTTTTGATTCTTTTGGTCATGGCATGGGTTTGCGTGGGGGCCTGGATTTTCCCCGCTCCTACACCCGTGAAATTTAACGCCGACGTATTCAGGATTATTTATTTTCATTTTCCTCTGGCCATAGCGACGGTGGTGGCGTTCGGTATCGGATTGTATTACGCGATCAGGTATTTGAGCACCAGGGATTTGAAATATGATCTGAGAGAAATGTTAGCCGCTCGTCTGGGAATTATATTCTGTATTTTAACGACGATTTCCGGGGCGATATTCGCCAAGCATACATGGGGCTCCTACTGGAACTGGGATCCGAGGGAGACATCGATATTCATGCTGTTGCTTGTTTACGCTGCGTATTTCGCTCTCAGATCGGCTGTCAACGATCCCGATCAGAGGGCAAATCTCTCGGCGGCCTATTCGATTCTGGGATTTGTCGCCACCATATTTTTGGTATTTATAATGCCGCGTATAATTCCGGGGCTTCATCCCGGCGCGCCGAAACCGACGGGAGTTTCCGAAGGTCCAATTATCTCTTTCTCGTTTAAAACGGCAATTGTTCTCTTCCCATCGGTCCTGGCTCACATCGGATTGATGCTCTGGATATACATACTTTCAATAAGAATCGCTTTATCCGGCAAGGAGTACGAAAATGGCTAATTATATACCGATGATAGTAGCGCTTTTGGGGTGGGGCGCGTTGTGGGTCTATCTCTTTTCGCTGGATTCAAAGGTTAAGAGGTTGAAAAAAAATGACTAAAAATATCAGGATGATTATTGCCGTTGTGGTGGTGGTTATTGCCGCCATAGTCGGGTTAAGCAGTCTTTTCACCGGCGGCGGAATGATCAGCTATGTCAGTTTCAGCGAGGCCAGAGCCGCCGGAGACAACGTCCAGGTCATGGGCGAGATCTCCGGGGGAAGCGTCTCCTACGAGTCCGAAACGGGAACCTTCGTTTTTTATATATCCAACGATACGGGCGACAGGATGAAAGTCATTTACGGTGGCACCAAACCCGGCAACTTCGATCAGGCCACATCAGTGGTATGCATAGGCAGATACCGGAACGACGCATTCCACGCCGACAAGCTATTGGTTAAATGCCCGTCAAAATACCAGGATCAAACCGTTGATGGAAGCGCCTGAATCGGGGCGATTTCAACGCGATAGACTGTGAGGCAACCATGGATTTAGGCAGCTTTTTTCTGGCATGGTCTACCGTGCCCCTGGTCCTTTCTCTGACGGGGTATCTGTTGGTGGCAGTCGGGGTGCGCGATTTTAGAATCGGGGCCAGAACCGCCTACTGGTTTTTATTCGGAACGGTGCTGATCGCGTTCATTTATCTTTTCTATCTATTCGCAACCGATCAATTCCAGTACTCCTACGTCGCCGGTTATTCTTCGAGCGAGTTGTCAAATAGCTGGCCTCATTTTTACAAAATCAGCGCTCTCTGGGCGGGACAACAGGGCACCTTTCTTCTGTGGCTTTTATTCGGCGTTACGCTGGGAATATGGGTAAAAACCAAAGCCAGGGAAAACGAGGGCTGGGTAATGTTCTTTTATATACTCGGCCAGACTTTTCTTCTGGTCCTGACCGTAATTTCAGATCCCTTTGAGAAATTGAGTTTTGTCCCTCCCGACGGTCAGGGATTAAATCCGCTTCTGCAGAATTACTGGATGCAGATTCATCCGCCGATAGTATTTGTGGGATTCGCGGCGGCATGCATACCGTTCGCGTTCGCCATGACCGCCCTGGCCACCAATAAATATGACAACTGGGTTAGACAAACCATGCCCTGGACTGTTTTTACCGTTATTACTCTCGGGCTGGGGATTTTTCTCGGCGGGTACTGGGCGTATGAGACTCTGGGATGGGGCGGTTACTGGGCCTGGGATCCGGTTGAGAACTCCTCGCTGATACCCTGGCTGGTTTCGGTGGCGCTGGTGCATGGAATGGTGGTCGAAAAATCCCGGGGAACCTGGCGGCGTACCAACATGTTTCTGGCGATTACATTATTCCTTTTAATAATATACGGGACATTCTTAACAAGATCGGGCGTGCTCGCGGATTTTTCGGTTCACTCGTTCACCGACCTGGGCTATAACAATATCCTCTGGGCTTCCATTATCATAATGGGAGTTATCTCCTACGGCCTGTGGGGCTACAGGGCCGTGAAAATGAAAGTGCCCTCGGCGTCGGGCACGGAGATACTATCGCAGGAGTTCACTACTTTCCTGTCGATGGCGTTGCTTTTGCCGTTTACCATGATTGTGCTGTTCTGGACATCCTTCCCTCTTATAACCTCTATAATGTCTGAAATTCCCTTGATTTCGAAAATCTCGCCTACACCCGCGGCTATCGACACGGCAAATTACAACATGGTCGGGATAATATTCTCGATCATTTTCTGCATAATTCTGGGCTTTAACGCCCTTTTAGGATGGAAAAAGTCCGATCCCACATTAATTAAAAGGAACATCATCCTTCCTCTTACGCTGTCTTTTATCGCATCAACGCTTTTTATAATTTTCGGCTTCTCAACCATAGCGTCGTTCTGGTCGACTGCCGGAACCGGAGAGGTTTCTCTAAAGGTAATCGTAATGGCCGCGCTTTACTTTTTATTTTTCTTCACGGCCATCTTCGCGCTCATAACAAATATATTTATACTAATCCTGAAATGGAAAAAGGGTTTCAGGTATATGGGAGGATATATTACCCATGTAGGATTCGCGTTGATGCTCATAGGAATAATCTTTTCCTCGAGTTTCGGCAGGAGCCAGAAGGCGGCCGTTTCCCTCGGGGATTCGAGAACCGCGCTCGATTACTCCATACATTTCAAATCCCATGAACCCACGGTCCCGAAAGAACAACGTTCTTATTTCGAGCTAACCAGAGGAAATAAGACCATCCACGCCTACGCGGATTCAAAGGAGATGGCGCGAGGGAATCAGATTCAATACGTCAGAACCCCCTTTATACATAAATACCTGCTTTCGGATCTTTACTTCTCTCTCGAAAATCTGGCAAATCCGACCATGAATGATATTAAACCATTTAATCTCTCGATCGGCGAATCGACATATGTTTTTGGAACGAAAATAATATTCAACGGATTCGATTCGGATGAAAACGCAAAACGTCTTGCCGGATACCAGCCGCAGGTTATCGAGGTTGCGAAAGGAAGCTCGGCAAATATCGGCGGAAGGAACGCTAAGTTCACCAATTTCGAAATGAGCCAGCACCAGGATGAAAGCGGTACTCGAATCGGGGCGATTCTGGAAACAAAGCTTGGTGAAAAAACCGAGATCGTAATCCCATACTACATCCTACTTGCCGGGGAGAAATACAATTCACCGCCGGTAGATTTTCCTGGTGGAGGTAAAATATCTTTGATCCAGATACTGGCCGACAAGGGTTCGGTGGTTTTATCCTATTCGCCGATGGGCGAAATACCGGATATCGAGCTGGGCGCGCTGGTAACCGTGATTTCGGGCGCCGATACTACCTTTGCGTTACCCATTTTTAACGCTGTCAATCCGCATTCGTCCGATACCGAGGTAGAAATGCCCGGCGGCCTGCTGCATCTTGTAGATATAAATCCAAGAGATAATTACGCGCAATTCTTTTTCCATCCTGAAACACAACCCTTGCTCGCCACCATAGAGCTTTCAACGAAACCGATGATAAACCTGGTCTGGATAGGCTTTTTGGGCATAGTAGCCGGGGCCGCAGTGGCGTTTTTCAGACGAATGGCCGAAAGGCGAAAATAATTAAATTTCACTATAAAGCGCCCATAAAACGAGCTTTCCCAATACCTAAATCACTCAAAGAAGATTACATTATCTATAACTCCATCTTGATTTGCCGAGGTTTTCTATTGCGGGAGGTTTTCTTTATTTGTATAGTTGCGTTTATTAATCAGGAGGGATTTTGCGTTTAGGTGTCGACATCGGATCAGTTTCTTTAAGCGCCGTTATTCTGGACGATAATTTAAGATTAATAGATACCGTTTATAAACGTCACAAAGGCGATCCGATCGGTTGCAGTATCGAGGAGCTTTCAAAGCTCAACGATCTTTACGGCGATATCTCGTACTGGGGATTTGCGGGAAACGGCGCGATGCAGATTTCCAGATCTTTGAAGGTCGACCACATCAATGATTTCTCATCTATAAGCGCCGCCGTCGGGAAGTTGCTGCCCGGTGTTAGTACTATATTCGAAATGGGAGGACAGCAGGCAAAATATATTCGCCTCTCCCCCGCCGATAACGGTAATACCCCCACGCTGGAGGATTTCGCGGCCAGCGGTTTATGCGCGGCGGGTACCGGTTCATTCCTCGATCAGCAGGCAATGCGTCTCGGCGTAAATATCGAAAATGAGTTCGGCAGGCTGGCGCTGGAATCCGAGAATCCGCCTCATATAGCGGGAAGGTGTTCGGTCTTCGCCAAATCCGATATGATCCATCATCAACAGCGCGGTGTTCCGGCAAAAGACATAATCGCCGGGCTCTGTTATGCTGTCGCAAGGAATTTCAAGGGTACCATAGTCAAGACGAAAAAAATCAAAAAACCCATTGCCTTTCTGGGAGGCGTGGGCCTTAACCCGGGAGTTATTGAAGCATTTAAGAATGTTTTCGGATTAAGCGACGCGGATATCATGGTCCCCGAATGGTGTGTCTACGCCGGAGCTATCGGCGCGGCTCTTCTGGCAACTGAATTCAAGATAGAAACAACGGTTTTAATAAACACTCTCGAACAGTTGAAAACCGAATTTGAATCGAATATTCCGAGAGCCTCGATCATACGATACGATAAAGAATCGACTCAACTCTATGATCAGACCATAAGCGAAATGGAAACGCGCAATGACGTTAAATCGGGGTACTTGGGCGTGGACGTCGGATCACTGTCAACAAACGTCGTGCTGATTGACGATGATGGCCGGATAGTAGCCCGTCGATATCTGATGACCATAGGCAGACCGATTGAAGTGGTTCAGAGGGGATTATCGGAAATCGAAAGCGAAATATCGAAAGATTTCAAGGTCCTGGGCGCAGCCACCACCGGTTCGGGACGTTATCTGATAGGCGAACTGATAGGCGCTGATATAATAAGGAATGAAATTACCGCGCAGGCGACCGGGGCGATATCGTTCATTCCCGACGTTGATACGATTTTCGAAATCGGGGGTCAGGATTCAAAATTTATCAGCCTTGAAAACGGCGTCGTGGTTGATTTTGAGATGAATCGCGCCTGCGCCGCCGGTACCGGATCGTTTCTGCAGGAGCAGGCGGACAGGCTTGAAATCAGCATAAAGGACGATTTTGCGAATCTTGCGTTAGATGCGAATCGGCCGGTAGCATGCGGCGAAAGATGCACGGTCTTCATGGAATCGGACTTGGTAAGATTCGAACAGGGGGGCGCGAATCGGTCGGAGATCGCCGCCGGATTGGCTTACGGGATAGTTCATAATTATCTGAATAAAGTCGTCGGGAAAAAGAGAATCGGCGAAAAAATCCTTTTTCAGGGAGGCGTAGCCTGGAACAAGGCTGTCGTGGCCGCATTTGAGACGGTACTGGGCAAAAAAGTTATCGTTCCTCCCCATCATGATATAACCGGCGCGGTGGGCGCGGCCTTACTGGCGCGTGACGCCGACATAAAAGAATCGAATTTCAAAGGTTTTGAAATCGCTAAACGCAAAATTCAACAGGAGTCGTTCCTCTGCGAGGACTGCGCCAATATTTGCAACATAACCAAAATAAACGATCAGGGAAGGGAGCTCTTCTATGGATCCCGCTGCGAAAAGTATGACCTGGAAAGAAAAGAGAAGAGCAAACGGGTGAATCCCGTTACAGTAAGGAATAGAAAATTCTTCTCCGCTCCCGGTAGAAAATCCAGAAACCGTGAATTGAAAATAGGTTTACTTCGAGCTCTGTCAAACTGGGAATTTTTATATCTCTGGCGCAGGTTTTTCCTGGAACTGGGTTGTAAAGTATATATCTCAAGACAGAGCGTCGGCGAAATCATCAAAAAAGGTGTGGAATCCGCCGGATCGGAAACATGTTTCCCGGTCAAGGTGGCGCAGGGCCATTTAATCGATATGTCCAGAAGAGAACTGGACTTTATATTTTTACCGTCAATAATTACCGGTACCGATCCCGCCCCCGAAGGCGTAAAAAATTACTATTGTCCTTACATACAGGCTTTCCCATACATGGTGAAATCGGCGCTGAAGGACTGTTTAAACGGTATTAAACTGGCGACTCCTGTCGTTCGATTTGACGAGGGAACAGATGCTATTATCGGCGCGCTTTATGATGAATTGCGGAAGTTGGGCTTTTCCAGAAAGGAATTGAAGAACGCTTATGAATCGTCACTCGAGCAATATAATATCTTCAAGGTCGATCTTATAAAAAAAGGCGAGGAATATCTGGAGGACATTTCGGTTGAAAATCCCGGCATCCTTCTGATAGGCAGGCCTTATAACAGCCTCGACCCCGGCGTATCCATGCAACTGGCTCGAAAATTAACCGATCTCGGAGTAACTGTTATCCCCATGGATATGATCGAACTTCCCGACGATGATTTTAAATTTATTTACTGGCAAAGCGGAAGAAGAATCCTGAAGGCGGCCAGGTTCGCCAAAGAAACGCCCGGTTTATACCCGGTGTATGTCAGCAACTTCAGTTGCGGTCCCGATTCTTTCATCATTCACCATTTTAAGAAGGTAATCGGCGAAAAACCGCATATGATCCTGGAGTTGGACGAGCACTCCGCGGACGCCGGTGTAATAACCAGATGCGAGGCGTTTCTGGACAGCTTACCCAAGAAAGAAAAAACTTACGAGGAGTTTATCCCGGTTGCCAAATCAAACGGCTATAAAAGGAAATTGCTTATACCCAGAATGGCCGATCACGCGGAATCATTCGCCGCGGCGCTCAGGGCCTGCGGAGTGGAAGCCGAGGTTCTGCCCGAAACCGATAACAGGTCCCTCGAGCTGGGACGCAAACTCACGGGCGGCAGAGAATGTTATCCTGCCGTACTTACCGCCGGAGATCTGGCAAGAGAACTGGAGAAACCCGATGTCGATCCCGAAAAGGTGGGATTTTTCATGCCTACGGCCGGCGGGCCCTGCCGTTTCGGTCAGTATCATCACCTGCATAAGCAGCTCATGGAAAATCTCGGTTACACGGACGTGCCCATATACTCTCCGACCTCTTACAATTCCTACGCGGATTGGCCGGGGGCATCGAAAAAATTCAGACGCCTCGCCTGGAAGGGATTTTTGGCCTCCGATTATCTGAGGAAATTCTTATTTAAATCGAGACCCTACGAAATCGACAAGGGCGAGGCCGACGAGATATACAGATATCATTTCGGCCTGGCCATTGAAGATGTGGAAAAAGGAGGCGAAGGTCTTGCCGAAATCCTTCGCGACGCCCTGTTCGATTTTAAAAACATAATCGATGAAAGCATACCAAGAAAACCGATTATCGGGATTGTCGGCGAAATCTATATCAGAAACAATCGGTTTTCAAACAACCACCTTGCGGACAAACTGGAATCGCTGGGAGTGGAAGTCGACATAACTAATTTTACGGAATGGATATTTTTCACAACCGAAATGTATCGCCGCGATTCCATTCGAATGAGATCCGCAAGAGGATTAATTGATGCTTTGATTAAGGATTTCTACCAGAAAAAAGACGAGAAACAGGTTTTAAAATTTATCCATAACGGTCTGAACGTGGAAATTGACACCCCCATCAAAGACGTCCTGGGGCACGTCGATTCCTATCTGCCCTTAAGCGTTGGCGGGGAGGCGATGCCGGCCATGGCCAAGGCCATCGATTTAATTAAAAAGGGATATTCGGGAATCGTAAACACCATGCCTTTCACATGCATGCCGGGAAACATTATCGTGGCGATATCGTCCGAGATAGCCGAGGATCTCAACGGAGTCCCCTGGTTGAACGTCGCCTATGACGGCACCGATGGAGATCAGGACCTGATAAAACTCGGGGCTTTTGTCGAAAGCGTCAGATCGTGGGCGGCTAACAATAATCGATAATTAATAAAATTAACATTATTATCTCTTTATATAGCCTTCGGGAACCTCGAACATTTTATTGTCAATCTCCGAAGCATCGACAGAGGTTATTTCGTCGGTTATGGAGATAATAGTTATACGCTCGCTATCCGAATCTCCCTCTTTGCCTTTGCCCATACCCATAAGGCCCTTCATCATGCCCGAAACATCCGATTCTTCATCGCCCGCTTCTCCCGAAGCTGATTTCTGAACTACCATCTCTGTTTTTACCTGGTAGCCCTTCATCTCCTCGATTTTCTTCGCGCTTTCCTCGAACTCTTTGCCGAATCCGGAAGAGTATTCCTCCATTTTCATGGAACTGACATCCTCATCGATTCCGGTAATCTCTGAGAATTTCTTATGAAATGCTTCGATTTCATCAATATGAGGCAATTCCTCGGATCTCCACATTTTCAAGGTCACAAACATCGAGTCCGACACATCTTCTTTATTGACCCCGATGGCGTTAACGACGGCTTTATTGCTTTTAAAGCCGTTTACCACCTCGCCGTTTTCGGAAATATCAACGGTAACGGTCCAGGTGTAATCCTCGGCTTCGTCGTCGGGAGAGGATTCCTGTCCCTTATAATCCCCGATCGATGGTTTCAATGATTTAAGAAATACTTCCCTGTAGCTCTTATCTTTATGCTCCAGTTCCCATTTCACCTCTTTATCGAGCCTGAAAATTTCGGTGCTTCGGGACGTCATATCCTGTTTGCTCATCTGGAGCATCTGGCTTTTAAAAGAAGTAGTCGTCTCCGTACGGTTTTTATCGGCTTTGATATAAACGGACGTTTCGGATTCGCTGCTGCCGATACCGAGCATTTGCCCCATAGTAGCTTTGGATTTAATCATTACATCGGCGCTCGCTGAGTTTGCCAATACCAACAGCATCGGCGCCACCATCAAGAATACATACCTTCTCATTACTCCTCCCGTGACTTAAATTCCTTCAAACGATAAGATAGGTATAATATTTATATTATTTCAACAAAAACTATATAATATTTTTGGTTGCAAAATTGCTGGAAATCCCTCAACTTAAGTTTTTATAAAGAGTTAAGCATGGATGGGGAAAACCGTGAAACCGAAAAAAGGAATAATTGGCCGGGGCCAATCGTATAGATGACAGGACAGGAATTGCCGGCGGGCAGCGAGAACAGCGACAATGAACTGGCCGTATCGGCATCGAACGGAAATGAGAGGGCTTTTCGGGAGATTATCTCACGGTACAAGCCAAAAATATTATCGATTTGCCTGAAGATGTTGAAAAATAGCACGGAAGCGACGGAGGCGGCGCAGGATACCTTTGTAAAGATCTATTTTCACCTCCGGGATTACGATCCCGAAAAGAGTTTCTCGTCATGGGCGGCTTCCATCGCCATAAATGAATGCCGGGACAGGCTCCGCAAAAGAACGCGCTACAACCAGACGTTTAGAGAGCTTACCGACAGGGATGTTGATCTAAAACAGGCGCAGGCCGACGACGGTTACGAATCGAAAAAACGGGTGGAACTGGTGGAGAAAGTCATCGAAAAACTGCCCGAAAAACTGAAAGAAGTCCTTGTGTTGAAAGCTTACGGCGAGTATTCCTACGAGGCGATCGCGGAGATTTTAAAAATAAAAACCGGTACGGTTATGTCGCGGCTTTTCAGGGCGCGGGAAAAACTTACCGAAATACTGGAGAAGGATAATTTGCTTTGAGCGACTGCGATAAAATAGAAGCGTTGATCTGGGAAAATATCGAGGGAACCATCTCAAAGAGCGATAGAGAATTGCTGGAAAAGCATCTATCGGAATGCGCAAAATGCCGGGAGATTCAATCGACTTTGGAAGCGATTGCCGAATCGAAGAAATCCGATGAAAAAGCAATATCGGGAATTGACGCTGACGCATTTGAGACCGCCGTATTTCAGAAAATCAGGGCTACCGAAAGCGAGTTAAGATTCAAGCGCGAAGAGCAGGGTTACATGTTTCGGCTGTATTTTTCGGTTGGATTAGCGGCGGCCATAGTGGCCTTCATGGTTTTATCGCTGGGAGATCTCGAACGGTATGTGATGCCTGCAAAGATAAAAACATTCAAATCGGCATTACCGGAAAAAGAATACGACGCCGTTCAAATCGTTCTAAAACCTTCAAAACGCGATGAGCCTGCTGCGACTCCCCCTACGCCGGCTCGAGAGCAAATAGCCGATATAGACGATAAAGTGATGAAAATAATGCCGCCGCCCACGGTAGTTCAAACTCCCGATACTGCCGAACCGATAGTTACGGCGATGGCGGAAGAAAAACCGGCGGCAATGCCCGAAAAAGCCCGGGCGCCTGTTGAACAATTGGATGAAGATCTTGTGGTCGCCGATGCTGAATCCGGATTTGACGAAGAAAAGGCAGTTTTAGAGTCACGAGGCAAAAAGAGGATTGGTCGCTATGCTAAGGCCAAATTCGAAACTTCTGAGGGATTGGCCGCAGGCAACTTTTCAATACTTTCCAAGCCGGTCACCAATCCGGCACCCGATTCGGTGGTAATTAATTCGATATATCTGAGCGACGAATCGATCCCGATGGCCTCTCAGCAAACCAGGGCTTTTTTACCGGAGGTAGTTGTCGACAGCGGGATCATACAGGCTGTCGAAACGCCTCGTTCAATCCTTGTAACCGTTGACAAGATGCCGGTTCCGGTAAATATCATTCCGCCCGAGTATCCCGTCTGGGCCAGGAAAAACGGCATATCGGGAGTTGTATGGGTCAAGGCGCGGGTCGGCGAAAACGGCAAGGTAGAAACCGCCGAAATACTATCGAGCAGTATGCCGGGATACGGTTTTGAGGAGGCTTCCCTGGAGGCAGCCAAACAATGCCGGTATATCCCTGCGGAGGCCAACGGATTCAAAATCGGTATATGGGTTATCTATCCCGTAAACTTTATTTTTAAAAATAACGATTCTGATTAGCATATAAAAAGGCCTCTTCATTCGAAGAGGCCCCCGTGCGGATAAGTTTCAAATATCCTCTGGAGGGGGGCGAAGACATTCAAAAACAAAACCCGCGGTTAATTGTATCCGTCAATCGACGGTCATCTCCGTATCGTTAGCCACGGTGACGATTTCAGTGCTAACAGTAAGTTTCTGCTGCTCGCCCTCCGTAAGATCGTTTGCCGTGGTCGGAGGTTTAGCGCCACAACCGGCGATACCAAAAATCAGTACTCCCGCAGCGAAAACCGCCATTATTCTTAATATTCTCTCTATCATGATTGTGCCCTCCCTTTAAAAAGTCAAGTATTATTTTCCTTTTTTATCATCCTGAGAATCCAACTGCCTGACAAGCCAGGTTGGTTTGAACGCTTTTTTCATCCTCTCGATTCTCTCTTTCGCAACCTTCTGGAGTTCATCGGATTCCGGTTTTTTGGGCGTTTTTTCCGCTATTTCTTCAACAAGTTCTTTTTCTCTATGATTTTTGATATCTTCTGTCTGGATCTGGTCGTTCACGACAACCGCCTCCTTTTTAACTCCAAATAATAAATTAACTTAGCTTTAACATCTTTTTTGCCGCCGACCGGCCGCCGGCCGTTATTCTATAAAAATACACACCTGACCCAACTTCTTCACCATTATAATCTTTGCCATCCCACCTTACAGTATAAACTCCACGTTGAAAAACAGCATCCGCTAAAATTCTTATCCTTTGTCCGGTTATATTGTAAACCTCCAACCTGACAGGCGTTTCTTCAAGGACTTCCAACTTTATTGCCGTCGCCGGATTAAATGGGTTCGGAACGTTTCCCAGCAGTCTTATTTTACCGGGAAGGAGATCGTCATAGCTGGTAATCCCTTGAGGGGTGCCGACAGTTATATCGGCAGTCATTGTTGCCCCTGAGTTACTTATATTAACAACGGAAACAGATGTTCCGGTTCCGGAATATGAATTTGAATTAGGGGACGTCGCACCGGAAAAATTACGATTCACTGTAATTCCGGGGAAGGGATCCGCGTTATCGGCATAGCCAATTTTTTTCTCCATTTCCCAGAGATTATCAGCCTGCACCAAGGCGACCATATAATGGCTGGGATTTCCCGAACCGGGCCACCATTCGTCGGTATTTCCCGCTTTATTATCGTCGATATGCCAGATTAAGATGCCATCGCCTGGAAGATAGGTATCATAACCATTTTTCTGCCTGTTTTCAACAAGATAGTATTCATTTGCGGGCGAACCGTTGGTCCAGAGTTTGTAAATTGACGCGTTAGTCTCGACCTGAGGGAAGTTGACGCTGTTCTGATCGTATATCGGTATTGTCGGAGTTACGAAGCCCAGGAATATTCTCGACCAGGCGTCCGGATGCGCCGGCGAACCTCCCATATATGAGGGGCCGTTCCAGCTACCCCCCGCCATAATGCTCCAATCGTCTATTCCATGGGAGGAGCCGTCTGTATCATAAAGATCGGGCAGTCCGAAGACATGCCCCAATTCATGGCAATATACGCCCAGCGTAATATCGCCGGGAGTAGACCAGTATTCCGGATTCATGGAAAAGGTACTTATATTGACACCATCCTTCAGCCTCGCCGATATCTGCCATTTATGGGACCAGATATCAGTTGTGTCCCCTGTATATTCGGCCCCGGAACCGGCGTGCGCTATGATCAAACCGTCTACATCGCCATCGCTGTCGTTATCGAACTGCGAGAAATCGATTGAACCGTCTATGGCATCCACGATATCCTCGACGAGTTTTTGAGTATTGTTCGGGTAGGGCCCGGTACCGTAATTGTTATTGACATAGTAGGCATAGGTCTCCGGCGCGCGAACCCATCCGATACCGGATGGCCAGGTTGGAGAGGTTAATGACAGGGTATTGTAGGAGACTTCTTTATAGTAATTATGTACAGTTCCGCTGACATCAACATAAACAAGCGTATCGAAATCGTTGGCGGTAACCGAGCTTGTATTATCGGAAAAATCAACGAGAACGGTCAGGATTTTGAAATTGCCGGAAACGCTCATTTTTGCGAAGAGACCGGGTTTTCTCAAAATGGATTCTCCCCCGGAATTCAATCCGATCTCGTCCCCTGGAAATCCTTTTTGCATGAAATTCGGCTTAGCGATTTTTCCGCTGGAGATTTTATCCGCTACCCCCGGATGAGGCGGCATCGCCAGAGCCATGGACGCCGCGATCAAAAGAATTAAAATTACAACTAAAGGGAGAACGATAACCCTCATGACCGTTGTGCGGATTTGGTGTTGTTCCGATATTTTTAATGATCCGAACATAAGATTCTTTCCTTTTTAGTCCTTTAGAAATAGAGCCCCATGCCCAGCGCGAATCTGGCGCCTTTGGTATGGGTCGGGAACGGCGAACCGGAATTGGCCAGGGCGATATCGAAATGATACGGGCCGAAATGTAATCCCAATCCGAACGAGTATAGTGAACCTTGCCTGCCGCCGGTGGACATGCCCGCTCTTAAGGGAAGGAAATTCAGTGGTTTATATTCGAGTCCCGCGGCTAACCGGGGATTAACTCCGCTTCCGGGACGGGTTTCCAGCGCCTGTTCCCAGTCAAAGGAAAACAGAAACTGATTAAATTCTTTTGTCAATCCCAGCCTCATCGTAGACGGCAGATCCGATGAAAAGGGATCGGCCGCAACGGTGGTATCGCTGGACGTTATCAGCGAATCGCTGGCGGCGCTGTCTGAAAAATCGTAGGCGGTTATCGGTTCCATGTTAAAAGAATAGATCATCATTTCAGTATCTTTGTCCCATACCAATCTGCTGTAAGTGTTTTGCCAGGCCGCGGAAAAATACCAGGTGCGGTCGAATTTGACGGCAAGACCGAGGTCAAGCGCGTAGCCGGAGCCGCCCAGGGACGATAAGACGGTCATATGGGCATCGCCCACGAAGCCGGTATCGGTGGTAGAAATACTGCCTTCGGATTCAATAACCTTTTGATAAGCGAATCCTCTCAGATAATGGAAACTTGCCCCCACAGCAAATTCTCCGTTTTCCCACTGCATAACGGGATGACCGTAAGAGGCGGCGATATCGGCGATCCCATACCCCTCGCCGTAGGTATTATCCAATGATATCTCGTCAACGACGGCATTACCGTAGAAGATTAGCTCGAGCGGATCGCGATCGATGTTCAGGCTGGAAGCGCCATAGCCTTTTGAAACCAGCGCGAAATTGCCGATCGAGAAATTCAGCGCCGACGCTTCGCCTATGGCATCGAGCCTGAGACCGTCGGCCGGTATTGAATTAATAATATTTTCTTTATCGCCGTCGGTTAGGAATTGACCGTTATACTTATTATAATCAGCCAGGGTGAAACTGTTGTTATTCAATGCGGCGCCCACTCCGAATATCCCGATAGAATATTTATTTCCGTCGGAAAGGCCGAGATTGGCCGGATTCCAGTAGGGCGCGTCGATTCCTCTTGCTATGGCCGTATAAGAACCGCCCATTCCGAGCGCTCTCGCATTGGAGATACCGCGGCCCCACGCGAGCCCTCCGGAGAGCAAGAGTATCAGGACGCAAAGCCCTATTATTCCCAGTACTTTCTGTCTTTTAAACATTATCCCCTCCTAATTTTCATCCCAAAGGTTTTCGCCGATCTGAACCTGCATGGTCGCGTCGGACCTTATTCTAATATAATCGGTCCCCAGAACCTGAACGCCGGAGCTGTCCGTCGCCAGGAGACTGATCTGCTGACCGAAGTAAATTGTGTCATTATCAAAAATAGCCAGATCGTCAGAATTCAATGTATAAGAGATCTGCGATAAAGCCGATTCAACCACCCTGCCGCCCGGATCTGTAATTCCGGCCTGAAGGGTATCGGGACCGAGAACGAGAGTATTGGGATCATCGTAAAGCCCGCTGTCGGATACGGTTCCGATATAAACCGTCAAAGCCACTCCCAGAGGCAGATGAGACTCTATATCGACGTCCACCGACCCGTTCCTGAACGTCTCCGTAAAGTCATCCGGTCTGGAGTCGGGATCGATTTCATTTTCGGAGATATCCATATCGATTGAAATAGGGTCAACTATGGCAAGCGCGAACGGCGAGTAGATTTCTATATCGCCGTATATATAATCGTTGGCGGTAATGGTCGCGATTTCGTAATCGGGATTGAGGACAGCCTCCCCGGAGATCAATATGGTGGCCGGCGGAGGATTGAGCAGGATCGAGATTTGGTCGGAATCGACCAGTATAGTGGTAAGTTCCGCGGGATCGTTCACGGACTGTTTACCCGCGACTCTTGCCGCAATATTAATTAATCTTCCATCACCTGAAATATTTATATCAATATCGGCGTCTACCGTACTGTTGTTATACAGATTAAATGTCAACTCGGCCTGGGTCAGCCGCGCCTGATCGAGTCCTTCGGGGATATCGAGATCCTGCTGGGTGCCCGGAATGGATACGACTGTCGGCTGAATCTGCCCCGTCACGGATTCGAACGTTATGGTCGATAAATCGACGTCCACGCTAATGCTGTCGTTGGCGCTGACGGTATATTGAGACGGCGCCGAGGCCGGTACGGTCGCGTTAAAATCGACAATAATATACTGCGCGGACGGGCTGTCGATGGGAGCGAAACTATATCCCGAAAGATCCTCGGAAACAAGGGTGGTGCTGTTGCCGGAAATAGATCTTGATACGGAAAAGTCTATGCCGCCGTTTTGGATACATGATGATGATATATCGACCGTGAACGGAAGCTGAGTCTCGTTTACAATCGTCAACTGCAGAATCCCTGTCGCCACCACCGATGATTGGATAATCGACGAATCGCTTAA
>CBFCYP010000026.1:0-27182 GCA_965602185.1 uncultured bacterium | reverse complement strand
GGCAGGCATCGTCAACGCCGTCACCGTTGCCGTCGCCGAGGCATATGGTACTGTCTCCCTGGTAAGTGCCGATTCCCCAACACCCATATTCGGTTACCTCTATGCAGGAGCCATCCGGCAGACAGCAGGCGCCTGTGGGCGGGGGAGGTCCCTGTTGCAGCCGAACGGATTCGGTAGTAGTTCCCATGTAATCTTCCAGTATAGACGAGGGACATCCCTCGAACTCTATCTGATAGTAAACATCAAAGAAGCTGTCGACCTGGTAATATCCGTTGTCAAGGTCGGTTAAGGTTATCTGGCCGGGTCCCGGCAAACCGTAGTCGGTTCCGGCGTATATTATAAACTCACAAAAGTCGGGATCGCCGAACAATTGACCGTGAAAACGGTATATATCTGCAGTCATGGCCTGAATTGAATCATTGGGATTACGGGGCGATGTATGAATCTCGCATGATACCGACACCCAGAGCGTGCGATTGAAACCTTCAAGCGATCCCGTTCCCGAAACGTCCAATCTGAGCGTTCCCTCGAAACACTCGTAGTTGCCGCCAAGGGAACCGCCTACCCCCTCACAGCCCGAAGGAGGTGTGGGTAAAGAACAAGCGGTGGACGAGCTACAAAAGAACTCATAAAACCTGGGCACCAGCTCTATGGTCGTACCCGGCGGCAGGCCATTTATTATTTTCATTGGTTCGTAAGCTGCATAGAAAGGGCAGTCGGCGGGAAGGTCGGCGGTGCCTGTGCCATTGTCGGGAGCCAGGCAAGTACCCTGTTCATAACAGAGATCGTCTAACCCATCACCGTCACCGTCTCCCAGACATTCAGAACCATCACCCTGATAGTCACCATTGAGACTCAAACAGTACGATTCGGAGGTATTCATACACGAACCATCCCCAAAACAACAACCGCCGACAGTCGGAAGAAATCCCTGTCGCCAGCGTACCGTATCGGTGGTTGTCCCCGAATAACCGGCCAACACCGAGCCGGGACATCCCTGAAACTGAATCTGATATGTAACATCAAAAAAGCTTTCAACATTGAAATATCCGTTACCGAGATCGGTGAGCGTGATCTGCCCGGGGCTCGATAAGCCGCTGTCAGTACCGGCGATAATGATAAACTCGCAGAAATCGGGATCGCCGAAAAGCTGCCCGGAAAGGCCGCGCATGTCGGCGGCGAAGGTCTGCACCGAATCGCCGGGGGTACGGGAAGCGGTATGAATCTCGCATAACACCGGTACCCAGAGCACGCGGTTGAAACCGGCCAGGTCGCCGGTGCCGGTAATATCGAATCGAAGCGTTCCCTCGAAACACTCGTAGTTGCCGCCCAGGGAACCGCCAATACTCTCACAGCTATCTCCCGACATCGGCAGAGAACAGGTAGTTAAATCACTGCAGAAAAAATCAGTAAAAATCGGTTGCAGTTCGAGAGTGGTGCCCTGCGGAAGACCTTCGATGATATACATGGGCTCGTAGGGTGCATAGAACGGGCAGTAGGCGGGAAGATCAATCGTGCCGGTACCGTTGTCGGCAACAATACATGAATCCTGCGGTAATGCTGTCGAAGAATAAAAAAGCAGGGTTAGCGTCGCCATGGCTAAAGCTGATATCAATTTCTTTCGCTTATCCATTTTTTCTCCATGTAATTAGATTTTATGATAATGACTAAATTTTAAAGAATTGAATTATTGGCTGTCCCGGGATTTTTAATTTCAGGCAAATTTCATCCATAAGTGCCGATATATTTGAGCCCGTAAACATCATTAAAATTAAACCCTGATAATCCTTCCGGCTGGTAAGACTTACATTTTTTATACAAAGATCAGTAAAAATCTATACGCGCGAAGAAGTCAAATCAAAGAAGCTACGAAGATTCTATAAGTAAATATAAATAGATGATATAGCTCGGTCAAGCTAAAACATTTTTAGTTTTCTATCCAGCTCTTTACCAACGCCCAATTTAATCGCGATTAATATCCGGGCGTTTTTTAATAAAGTAATGCCATCCATCAAATAGACGCGGAAATAAAAGAGTTATTCGATTAGCTAACGTGCGAAATCTTCAGGGAATTCAGAAAGTTTTTGAAATAACCGGGAAGATATTCCACCGTGGGCAGGCAGAACGATCCGGCGGTTTCATAATCGGGCATAGCGAAACCCTCTATGCTGCCGTCACATACGTTTACCTGAGTGATCGTAACACCGGCGTCACGCGCCGACCGGGGATCGATCGCTATCGAGTGGGTTTGATATGAGGCCTCGATTTTTCCGGTTTCGGTATCCTCGACGGGGATCGAATTTCCATAATGAGGGAAGTCGATGGTTTTTGTTTTCATACCCAGAGCTCGCGCCAGCAACGCGGCGCCGCCTCCCACTCCGAGCAACGGCCGTATCCCGATCATTCTCTCTATTTTCGGCAGGAATATATCCGAATTTCTCGCGGCAGCAGGTCCTCCGGGTATCACCACGGCGTCGGGGTGAAGAGCGACTATGTCTTCGGGTTCCGTGTGCGGCGGCACTATTCTGACCCGGCATCCCAGGAGCCTCAAGCTTCTGAAAAGATTATAACTGGCGCCGAAATCCCAGACCGCAATCACGAATTTTTCATCCGGAAGATCGCCGGTGGCAAGGTCCCAGTAAAACTCCTCGGGAGCGGACACCGATTTCAGATCGTCTTTATTCAGAATAACAGGAGAAATAGATCCTTTTATAGCGTCTTCGAGGCTTTTATCTATGCTCCCCGTGGTGGGGCTGGAAAATTCAAGGATGTCTTTCAATAATTCTTTTCTATCGGGGATAAAACCGGCGATTCTATTGGATTCGAAATAGCTTTTCAATATGTTTTTTCCGGTGCCGTTTTCTCCCGTGCCTATATGTCCCAGGAATACAATGCCCTCCAGATGAGGCATAAAAGACTGTATTTCATCGGGGGTCGGTTGTCTATCATCAACTGCAATAGAATCGGTAATAACAATTTTCTTTTTGTACGCCGGGTCGGTTAATATATCCCAGCAGAAGTTAAGGGATTGAAATTTGATAATCTCTCCCGCAGATGGACCCTGCCAACCAAAATAAGAACCGGAAAAAGCACCTATATCCTTAATCGCAAGAAAACCACGCATCAAGTAACCGCATACCATCGATATTCCATTTTGTCAAACTATTTATGCGCTTTTGCTGATATTTCTCGAAAAAAAATCATCCCGCGCGATTACGCGACCTTGAAAATAATGTGGAAATTTCACTTGACTTATCATTGTGAGGGTGACATTATAACGAACGATTTATTTCTGGATTTGAGAACGGAAGAAATTTGAATCTAATCAGGCAACAAAATAATCCGAGCGTTTGTAATAATCTATATAAATCATTTCATGTGAGTTAATCGGGATCGGTTGAGTCTTGGGTAAAAAAGTTACGACAGGAATTTTCATAATAGTTATTCTGCCGCTGCTGATCTGGCTTATTCATAAAAAACCCGGTCCTTCCTCGATCTCATATCCCCCTTATGATTTGACGGCCATCTCAACGCCTTTCGATACAGCCGGTTCCATAACCTTAAACTGGTTCTGCCTGCAGGGCGACAACGATTCCACGGAGACTTTTCCCGATTACAAAATATTGAGATCCGAGAGCCGGGAGGGTCCATTCGAGGAAGCTGGCATTGTAGTATTTGAATCTCCGCGCGCCACCGATATATCCAGACAATACAGGGATACCGCCGTTGTTGTAGTACTCTCATATTATTATAAAATTTCCTGCGATCTTCAGGGTGAAACCATAGAATCTAATATTTTCGGCCCGATTTCGCCGGTGGTGGCGGCTGAATCTGCCGAAGTTGAGAAGACGGCTGCCGCGACCGATATAATGGTCTTCCCGCCCACGCAATTGAGGGTTTTTGATAATCCCAACGATGCCGGCGGTTCGATCACGCTGGAATGGAAAGTCTCGGCCAGCGACGCGGCCAAAAGCCTGCTTTTCAACGGGTACGATATTTACAGGGGTACCAGCGCCGAGGGGCCCTTCGAGAAAGTCGGGGAGACCACCGGGGGAGTTTCCGATGTCGACAGGCAGGTAAAAACTCTTCGTGACGGCAGGGACATTATCAACGGTCAGGAATATTACTATTATGTGGCGGCCAAGTGGGACGGCCAGGAGGCCAATTCGGAAATAGCCGGTCCCGCCGTACCCCGCCAGCAGTGGTTCCATACCGGCCGGGGAGTGTCTCTGGTTTTGCTCGGAATACTGATCGGTTCGATTTTATATTTTATCAACAGAGCGAAAGCCGGAAAAGAGCTGTTTATAAGAAAGATCGCCGGGCTGGAGGCGGTTGACGAGGCTGTGGGGCGCGCCACCGAAATGGGACGGGCGATATTTTATGTCCCCGGCATCCAGGACATGAATAACATGCAGACCATCGCCGGTTTGACCATCCTCGGGCGAGTGGCCAAGCTAACTGCGGAATATGAGACGAAATTGGAGGTCCCCGTTTCGCGTTCGCTGGTGATGGTTGCGGCGCGGGAAATTGTTAAGGAGGCGTATCTTAACGCCGGCAGGCCCGATTATTATAACGACGATATTGTATATTATCTCACGGACGACCAGTTCGGCTACGCGGCCGGTGTTGACGGCCTGGTGATCAGAAAAAAACCGGCCACCATATTTTACCAGGGCGCTTTTTTCGCCGAATCCCTGATCCTCGCGGAAACCGGAAATTCCATAGGGGCCATACAGATAGCCGGTACGGCTATGCCCGCCCAGTTACCGTTTTTCGTAGCCGCCTGCGATTACACTCTTATCGGCGAAGAGCTTTTCGCTGCCTCCGCCTATCTATCCAGAGAGCCCAAGCTGTTGGGTTCCCTGAAAGGGCAGGACCAGGGAGGAAAGCTCATATTCCTGTCTTTGGCTTTGATTTTTGTCATTATCACCACATTAGGCGCTTTCGCGGAAAGCGAGATAGTTGACACAATTCAGAAAATGTTCAATGTCAATTAAGGGAGAGGTCTTTTGAGGCGAGAGATACCGCTTATACTCACGGCAATAGTCGGAATTACTTTCTTCGTTCAGTTTTTCGTACCTCATTCTCCCATGCGGGAGTTGTCCGAGACCTTTTCCGATTGGTATTCGATCATCTCCGCTTTCGCCATCTGGCTCGGCGCATTAAATCTGCTGAAAATCTCTTTTGAAAAAGTATACAAAAAAGATAAAGATTGGTTTTTCGCCGTCACCACCATAGTATCATTCTTCCTCATATTAATAGTGGGGTTATTTTTCTCCGGCGGCAGGCAATATCTTGAACAAGGATCCGGTTACGACTGGCTTTACCGTAATGTCTATTCGCCTTTGAGCGCCACCATGTTTGCTCTTCTGGCTTTCTTCGTGGCCTCGGCTTCGTACCGGGCGTTCCGCGCCAGAAACGCTCAGGCCACGGTGCTGCTTCTGGCGGCCTTTATTGTCATGGCGGGCCGGACGCCGTTCGGCGACTGGGTCACCGTCTATCTGCCGGAGGGATGGCGGCTTTCTAATCTGTCCAATGTGATAATGAACTATTTCAACGTGGCCGGTCAGAGGGCTATTATGATCGGAATCTCTCTGGGCGTGGTTTCGACATCGCTGAGGATTATCCTCGGAATCGAAAGATCGCATCTTGGAGGCGATAAAACATGACCGATTTCTGGGAAAGACTGTTAACATTAGACAGACGGATTATATTCGTGGTCATATTCCTGGCGCTTTCGGTTCCGATTTTCCTGCAGGTCGGTCTTCCTATACCGGTAACAAGAGAGGTCCAGGTATTATACGACGCCCTGGAGGATCTTCCCAGGGACTCCAAAATACTTATTTCGTGCGATTACGATCCCGGCTCCGAACCGGAACTGCAGCCCATGGCCGAGGCGGCGTTCAAGTATTTCGTGGAAAACGATTTGAGGTTTATAATCATCGGATTGTGGCCTCAGGGACCGATTCAGGGCAATCGCGCCATCGAGGATATCGACGAATCTAATGATGAGTTTATCGTGGAAAACGGCGATACGCTCTATTTCGGCGCCGATCTGGTCGTAGTCGGCAGCGATACGGCTCGATACGGTATCGACTTTATCAATCTCGGCTTTCAGGTGGGACAGGAATTGGTAATACAGCGCATGGGAACGTCTTTTGAAGCCACCTTCCCGTCAGACCGACGGTTCGGCCGTCCTCAGAAAGAATTCCCCATAATGGACGGTATCTACAGGCTTGCTGATTTCGATTTCGTGTTCAATCTTTCGGCAGGTTATCCGGGAACAACCGAATGGGTACAGTTCGGCGTTGACAGATTTCACGTTCCGGTGGGAGCGGGCAACACCGCGGTGCAGGCTCCCCTGGCATATCCCTATCTTGATACCGGTCAGCTGTCGGGAATGTTGGGTGGAATGAAAGGCGGCGCGGAGTTCGAAAGGCTGGTGGGTTATAAGGCCAGGGCGACCATGTTCATGACCAGCCAGACCGTGGCTCATATATTTGTGATGCTGTTTATTGTGGTGGGCAACATTGCGTTTTTCATTACTAAGGGTAAATCAGAAAGAAAAGGTTTAAGGAAATGAGTTCCGAGTTTGGAATTTGGCTGGCGGCGTTTTTCACCATAGGTATCGCCTCATTTCTGTATAAGGATAATCCCCTGTATAAATTCTGCGAATCGGTATTTGTGGGAATATCCGCCGGTTATTGGGCGGTGGCGTTATTCTGGGAGAATCTTATCGCCAAGATGTTCGACAGCGTGGGGATATCCTATATGTTCGGCTTCTGGACCGAAAAGGGCGCCCTGCAGGATATCTTCTCCGGCGTCTGGAATTGGAATATCCTTCATGTGCTGGCGGGAATGCTGGGTATCATGATGCTGATGAGACTTTTCCCCAACATCGGCTGGATCGCCCGCTGGCCCCTTTCGGTCATCGTCGGATCGACCGCCGGTCTGTGGATGATAACATACTTCCAGTCCAATTTCTTAAGCCAGCTGCAGAAAACGGTAATTCCGCTTTTTGATACCGGGAAAATTCATGGACTTTCCCAGATCGGAGCGGATTTGGCAGAACAGGGAAGAGCGATTCCTTTAGACAACTATTTCGCCGCCTATCTCGGCAACCTGGTTCTGATATTTGGCACTCTAACCGGTCTGGTTTACTTCTACTTCTCCAAAGAACACAAAGGTATTTTCGGCAGAACCGCCAAAGTAGGAATTTATTTCCTTATGATAACGTTCGGCGCCTCCTTCGGTTATACCGTCATGTCCCGTATGTCGCTTTTAATCGGACGGTTATACTTCCTGTTCAGCACCTGGCTTGGTTTCGTAAACTAATTTTATTGAATAATAAAGACAAATCTGTGTATATATATCCCGGGAAGGTTGAGATATTGTATTTTCGCAAACGCTTTCCGTACCCGGGTATTTTAAGGCAAATTTAACAGTGAGGTGAAATTATGTCGCTTGAAAATCCGTATTATATCTGGCTGATACTCGCTGTTTTATTCGTGGTTGTCGAGATATTCACGGCCGGCTTTTTCTATGCCTGTTTCGCCATCGGAGCGCTTTCGGCCATGGTTACCGGTTTTATAACCAGGGCGGTACTCGGCGCCAGCGCATACGGCCTGGTATGGCAGATCGTGGTATTCTGTGTTGTTTCGATGGCGTTGATACCGGTCTCTAAAGCATTCGCGAGGAAAATTTCGGACAATTCCGTACCCCAGGCAGGCGCCGACGCGCTGATCGGGCTAGAGGGTATTGTCATTGAGACCATAAATCCTGTCGAGGATGTCGGCAAGGTCAAAGTTGAGGGGCAGGTTTGGCGGGCGATAGCCTCGGGCATAATCGAAAGCGGTTCCACGGTCAAAGTTACCGATGTCCGCGGGGCGAAACTGGCAGTTGAGAAAATAAATTAGCAGGGAGGAAATAATGATTGATCCCGGTTTAATAGTGCTTTTGATCGTAATAATATTCTTTACCTTTATTCTGGGGGCTATGTCCCTCCGGATTGTCAGACCGTATCAAAGGGCCCTGGTGGAGAGGCTGGGAAGGTTTCACAGCAAAAGAAATCCCGGACTTAATCTTATTGTGCCTTTTGTGGAGACCCTGGTAAGGGTGGATATGAGAGAGAGGGTGCTTGACGTACCCGCGCAGTCGATTATCACAAAAGACAATGTTGTGGTTGAGGTTGACGCCATAATCTATTGCCAGGTGACCGACCCGTTCAAGGCGCATTATGAAATAACCGATTTTATCATCGCGGCGGTAAAATTGGCCCAGACAAACCTGAGAAACACTCTCGGCGAAATGGAGCTGGACCAGTCGTTGACATCACGCGATACCATTAATGAGCAGTTACGGACGGTTCTCGATAACGCCACCGATAAGTGGGGCGTGAAGGTAAACCGGGTGGAAATTCAGCGTATAGACCCGCCAGTCGATATTACCGAAGCCATGAGTCGCCAGATGAAAGCGGAGCGTGATAAAAGAGCCGCCATCCTGGAAGCGGAAGGTGTTAAACAAGCTGATATTACCAGGGCGGAAGGTTCCAAGCAGGCGGCGATTCTGGAGGCCGAAGGCAAGGCGGAGGCTGTGAAAAAGGTCGCCGACGCGGAAAAATATCGTAAGATTGCCGAGGCTGCGGGTGAAGCGGAAGCCATAATAAACGTATTTTCCGCTATACATAAGGGAGCTCCGGATGATAAATTAATAACCCTGAAATATCTGGAGGCGCTTCAGGGGATAGCCGACGGCAAATCGTCGAAACTCTTTATCCCGTATGAAGCATCCGGATTGCTTGCGGGGCTTGGGTCGATTGCCGATGTGTTAAGATCGGAATCAAGGGGAAAGGGAGAAACAAAATCGCATCAAGGAAGGGGAGAGGATGGCACAGCTTAAGACGTTATTGGCAGGCAGGCGGCTGACTTATGTCTCGCCTGATATGACAGTTACCGAGGTGGCCATGAAGATGGCGGACGCGAAAATAGGCGCTGTTGTGGTACTTGAGGACGATAAGCTTCTGGGAATATTTACCGAGAGGGATCTTTTAAATAGAGTGGTGAGCGCGGGAAAAGATCCCGGCGGACTGAAAGTGTCCGAGGTAATGACCATCGACATTAGCGTATGCAGCGCCGATGATTCCTATGAAAAGTGTCTGGCCCAGATGAAACAGATCGGCTGTCGTCATATGCCTGTTGTTGAGGATGACAAGCTATTGGGGATTTTGTCGATACGCGATTTATTACGACACCAGGTCTCCATTAAGGAATCGGAACTCAAAATGATGAATTCGCTTTACAGATATCAGCCTCCCAACATGGAAATTTAATAAATTGCGGAATAAGTGTTAATTTATTATCTTTATTGGATAGAGGGCGCTGGACCTGGTAAGATTCGGGATGGTGCCGCGGGCGCCTGGCCGGATTAAAATTATCTGACGGGAGATTAACAATAAGTCTCAGCGTTGTTACCGGAATTTTGAAAGCTGTATCCGAAATATTAATGGCCGCCTGTTTTATTTTTTTTATTGCAGTAACCTCAACCGCTCAGCAGCATTCTGACGAAATAATCGATTCCAGCTTAATATCAGACGAAATTTCATCCTTATATAGTGATCTGGTACCAGGCGCTCCCGATGGAATAATAGCACAAGATCAGCCCAACGATCCGGGAGGCGCCATATTTATTCAATGGAATAAGGCTCCGGGGGACGACGAAGAACATGGTCTTGTTACCGGATACCTGATCTATCGTTCCCCGTCACCCTCCGGAGAATTCAACCTGATCTCCATACTGCCGTCGGGCTCAACCGATTACACGGATTCCGACACCGCTCTTGTTAACGGAAATCAGTATTTCTACAGGGTAGCATCCGTATATGCGGCAGATTCATCGTTCAGCCCTGTTTCGCAGGCAGCGATCCCGAAGCCGCAGTTTTTTCATTCCAAACGGATACTGGTATTCGTATTTATGCTGCTTTATACCGGCACCACTATTTTATTTATTGTCCATGCCAAGAAGGGACGCAAGCTTTACGTCAGGCCGATTGCCGGCATAAACGCCGTTGACGACGCCATCGGCAGAGCCACCGAAATGGGCAAACCGATATTATTCGTACCCGGCCTGGGCGAAGCCTCCCGGGTGGCGACAATCGCGGCCTTTACCATTCTGGCGAGAGTGGCCAAAAAAGTGGCCGAATACCAGACCAGGATAATCGTCCCCAATTACGATCCGGTGGTAATGACCATATGCCAGGAGGTTGTTAAAGAAGCATATTCATCAGCGGGACGCCCCGAAGCTTTCGATCCCAAAGACATTTATTTTGTAACCCAGGATCAGTTTCCGTATACCGCTTCCGTAAATGGAACAATGCTGCGCGAAAGGCCGGCCACCAATTTCTATATGGGTATGTTCTACGCGGAATCGTTGATCCTGGCGGAGACCGGGTTCATTGCGGGTTCGATTCAGATAGCCGGAACCGACCAGCTTATACAGATACCGTTTTTCGTCGTCGCCTGCGATTATACGTTAATGGGTGAGGAGCTTTATGCCGCCTCCGCCTACCTTTCTCAGGAACCGCAGCAGCTGGGGACCTTAAAGGCGCAGGATTGGGGCAAGGTTGCAGCCGTGGCCTTAATGATAGCTGGAATGATAGTCTATTTATTCGCGACCGAAGCGGGAAACTCCTTTACCTCCTGGGTTATGGGCGGCTAATTCATTATGAGAAGAGAAGTACCCCTTACAATTGTATTTGTCTGCGGCGCCTTTATGGCGTTCCAGTATTTCGTGCCTCATTATGTTTCCGCCGCCATATATCAGCACGCCCTGGAATGGACCATTATAATAGGCATTTTTACCCTGGCCGTGGGAATCGGTTCTCTGATTAATCTTCACTATGACAAAATATCGAAGCGCAAAGAGAGGTGGCCATATTCGGTTGTTACGCTCGTCGCGCTGGCTTTTATGACCATACTCGGGCTGCTTTCGCCGAACGCCCTGCAGGATCCCAAATCGCTTTTTATGACCATGTATTTCTATGTTCTTTCGCCGATACAGGCTACCATGTTTGCGCTTCTGGCGTTCTTCATCGCCTCGGCGGCCTACAGGGCTTTCCGAGCCAAGACCATTCTGGCGACCCTTCTCATGATCTCCGCGGTAATCGTCATGCTGGGTAGAGTTCCTATCGGAGATATGCTGACCGGATGGCTTCCCGAGGGGATGAGATTCTCAGATATCGCCAGGTTCATCCTCGATTATCCCAATACGGCCGCCAAAAGGGCGATCTACATCGGAGTCGGACTTGGTGTCGGCGTAACCTCGTTGAAGATCATTCTCGGAATAGAACGCACCTGGCTGGGAGGAGGCGATTAATGGCCGGAAGGTTCTGGGAAAAGGCTATGAATCTCGACCGACGCTGGATTTACCTCGTGATAGGGATGGTTACCTTTTTACCGATGCTGGTTATGGTCGATATGCCGGTACAGATTACCTCCGAGGTGAAATCGGTTTTTGACAGAGTGGAATCGTTACCGGAGGGAACGGTCATAATGGTTCCCATGGAATATTCCCCCGATACCATGGCGGAACTGCAGCCTATGGCCAGGGCCGTCCTCAGGCATTGTTTCTCCAGGGGATTGAAGGTGTTGTCCACGGCTCTTCAAATACAGGGAGTTCTTTTGATAGAACAGGATATGAGAACTGTGGCCGATGAATTTGATAAGGTCTACGGCGAGGACTACGTATTCCTGGGATATAAGCCCTATCCCGATAACGTGATTCTATACATGGGCGAAAATTTCCGAAAACCGTTCCCCAAGGATTATTATAATAATGACATCGATGATCTCCCCATGATGTCCGGCGTGAGCAATTACTCCAACGTTGCCTGCATCGTGAATATCAACGCTACCTCCGGAGTCGACTCCTGGATCAATTACGCCAACGGCAGGTATGGCGCCGAATTAGCTCTTGGTGTTACCGCGGTTATAGCGACCGATTATTACGCGTTCCTCCAATCCGGACAGATTTTCGGACTTATGGGAGGACTGAAAGGAGCGGCGGAATACGAAAGGCTTATAAAAAGAAAAGGTGTGGCTAACAGGGCTATGACCTCGGTTTCCGTGGCTCATATATTCATAATCATTTTTATCATAATTGGCAATCTTGCCTTCTTTATCACCGGACGGGGCAAAAGAGCGTAGGATATGGAACAGGTATCGATAGCGACAATGCTCTGGATGACCGTGGCGGCTTTTTTAACGCTTTGCATATTTTCCTTTCTATATAAAGATAATCCTTTTTACAGGTTCGCCGAACATCTGGTGGTGGGAATATCCGCCGGATACTGGATAGCGATTCTTTATCATACCTCGCTCACCGATCTCTGGGTCGATCCGCTAATCAGTTCCATCGCAGCCTTCGGAAATCCGGAAGGCTCATTTCTTGACAATTTCGGCAGGCTCATGATCAATGTTATCCCCGGGGTTATGGGCATTCTGATGTTCAGCAGGTTTTTCAAAAAAACGTCCTGGATTTCTCGGTGGCCCATAGCTTTTTATCTCGGGGTTGCCGCCGGCATAGCCTTGCCTGCTTATCTTCAGAGTTTCGTAATCAGGCAGGTGGCCGCCAATATGATGGATCCCGGGGAGTTTTTCGGGTTGATTTTCGGGGGAAACGGCGCGGCCGGGGTTGTTCAGGGAATCGGAGCGATTATTATAATTATCGGCACTATATGCGGACTGGCGTATTTTTATTTTTCCGCGGAACATAAAGGCGTTTTCGGCGGAGCCGCCAGGCTCGGTATATGGATGTTAATGATAGGTTTCGGCGCCACCTTCGGTTACACCGTTATGGCGCGAATATCGCTGCTTATCGGGAGATTGAATTATTTAATCGAATGGGTCAAGGCCTTAAGCGGGCTTTTCGGCTCATAAAGGAACATTCACAACATTTTTTTCGATTCAGGTTTTCGACAATGAAAGCCGTTTATTTTTTCATAACGACTCTGCTTTTTTCCCAGAATTTTATTGCCGGGCGGGCTTCCGCCGGCGGGATCGTATGCCTGTATGACAGTACCGATATAGAGATCAAACGCAATCTTTCCGCCGTCGTTAAAATTTTTAAGGATTTCGAGATAATATCCGAAGAGGGTTTGCCCTACGCCGAGTTCGCGGTTCCCATAAACGATTATATCGAGTTCAGCGATCTTCAAGGCTATACGGAACTCCCTGACGGCAAGAAAATAAAAATAGGCGAAAAAGATTATATGATTTTATCCGGTCGCATGGATCGGGAGTTTGGGGGGAAAAAAGCGGTCCTGGTTTCATTGAAGTCACCGTCCATCGGCGCCAGGCTGCATTGCCGGTACCGACTCGATATTAAAAATCTTCTGTATCTGCCCAGAATCGTAAGACAGAATTCATATCCGGTTGAGAGAATGGCCGTTCGGTTAAAATGGCCTCGAAAAATAATTCTCAATTACGATTATTCTGGATTTGAGAAGAGTGTGAAAGGCAGAAGCGCCCTGTTTTACGCGGATAATCTGCCTGAAATTCGCGCCGAGCCTTATTTGTGCGATGATCAATTGTATCTGTATCTCAGCGCTGACAGGTTTAAATTTAACGGCCGCGAGTATGGCTGCAACTCCTGGACCGATGTCGGGATTTTCTTTGACGAGATATCCAGGCAGCCGACACCATCCCTGGTCAAAACCGCGGAGCTCGCCGATAAATTACTTGCTAATTCCATGTCTTTGACGGATAGCCTGAATATATTATTCAATTTTGTCGCAGATTCTGTTTCTTACGTGGCGCTGCGAATAGGAAGCGGCGATTTCATTCCTCATGATTGCAGCCAGATAATAGATAAAAGGTTTGGTGACTGCAAAGACCAATCGGTGCTTCTCGCCTCTCTTTACAGGGCGGGGGGTATGGAAGCCTATCCCGCATTGATATCCACCGTCGATTATCCCCGGCTGGAATCGTTGCACCCCTGGCCCGCGTTTTTTGATCATACCGTGACAGTTGTCAGGATTGACGAAGAAGAATATATTCTGGACCCCAGCGATCCCTTCTCAGATTTTTCGCATATTCCTTTTAGATTAAGGGGCAAAAGCTATCTGGGTGCCGATGGGGTGTCGGAATTGAAAACAATGCCGGAAGGCCCCGAACCTGCGGAGGGATTTTCCTGGAGTTTTGATATGGGAGGCGATTTGTCCGGAATGAAAACCGATTTTATTATCGGCTATATTAATGACGCCGCGGTAAAATACAGCGGGAATTTCCGCGGTTTCAACAGTTTTCAGAAATCTGAGACGGTGGAGGCGATCTTAAGAGAAGGCGGTTGGAAAACCTCCACTCTCGAAATCGAAATTGAAAAACTGGTGCCGGATACATTCAGTATCGGCGGGAAATTCTTATCCGATTATTCCGAGTCGGATTCTGTGACCGGATTTCCGGTCGGTTCGCCGCTGGTAACTCACCTTATCGACAATATTTTTAATACCGTAAGGCAGAGCCCCTTCTGCAGAAAAAACTCGCTTCGTCTGGAGGAATATGTACGGTTTCGAAATATAGCCCTTTCATCTGACGATCTCTCCGAGTACAGGGATTATTGGGTCAGGGAAGGCCTTGAATTTTATGATGAAATGAAATATATAGGAAACGATATTATATTTCGCAGGGTATTTGATCTTGACGGGAGGGAAATTTCCAGTGATGATTTCAACGCTTTCAGGAATTTTCTTCTCTCACGAAAAAACCAGAGATATGTTTACCTGCCTTACTGAAAAAAACGTTAGGTATATTTTCAAATCAGCGTTCATATCCGTTTTTGTCATCGCTATTTGTAATACCGCGTGGTCACAAATGGAATATGAGGAGCTGTTGGGGAATTATCTTTATATCTACGATTCCACGTTTATCTGGCCCGACGGCAAAGGCTGGTATGAGTATACGAGAAAGTTTATTTCCGAGGTCGAACTAGCCGAAAAGGGCAGATCGGTTCTTTCCAGGACTGCTACCCCGATACTCGATAAAGGAGACAACATCGATTTCGATGCTTATACGATATTGCCGTCCGGTGAAAGATATGAGGTCGGTCTCGATGACATTGTAACCAGAAATATCTCGGGCGATTCCAGACGGATATTTGTAAACTTCCGTCACGCCGAGCCCGGAGCTGTTCTGCATTTCGAATGGAATCTTAGATCTAAAAAAGCGAATATAGCGGGCAAACGCTTTTTCGGCAGGACAATCCCGGTGGATTCCGCCGCTATCGTTATGACTTATCCCGAATCCTGGGAGTTTAATTTCGCCGTATTGCCTGAAATCGTCTGTCAGGAGGAGCGAATAATAGGCGAGGAATACGGTGATATACATATGGTGAACCATAAATGGACTGCGAAAAATATAGAAGGGCTCAGAAAGGACGAATACTCGCCGCCTTATGAAAGAATTATATCCGGACTATATTACTCTTTATATTATGATAAAAGCTGGAATAATAAACAAAAGATTGATTGGGAATATATCTCCCGATTGTATAAACGGCAGCTGGATGATTTTCTGGATTCGAAAGCCTCTGTCATTCCCATTTCTGACTCCATCAGAATGTCCTCATATAATCAGCGAAGGAAGGCGGTCGCCGCTTTTAACTGGGTGAAGAGCAATTTTATATCCAGATACTCGGATATAATGTTACATGAAGATCTCGATGAAATTCTGGTTTATGGACGCGGCACGCAGGCGGAAGCGGCCGCCATACTTTATGCCTTGATTAACAACCTGGGAATTTCGGCGGGGATATATCTTACGGCTACCCATTATACGGGAGAACCGGTTCCCGGGCTGCCGGCTTTATTCTGGTTTGACAGGCTTCTGGTGGCCTGTTTCATTGACCAGGATACGCTCTGGGCCGATCCCTTCTATACTGTTTCTGACCTTGGCATATTGCCCTTTGAGGATCAGGATGTTCCCGTTTTACGGATCGACGTTGATGAGGAAAAACTGTCTTCCACGCCGGATATCGATTATCATGAAAACGGAAAAGCCATCCATTTGAAACTGTTTATTGATTCGCTCGGGAACCTTTCGGGCGAAGCCACCGAGGTTTATTCGGGAGCCATGATTCCCGATATTTCCGTGAATCTTTTGAGAATGGATGAGTCACAGAGAAAAAGCGCCTGGGAACGGCGGTTTGCCAGGTCGTTACCTAATGTGGAGTTCGACAGATTTATAACGGCTCCGCCCGATTCTTTCGGAGAGTCTTTTTTGATTAACTATACTTTTACCGCCGGCCCCATAATAAGATCGTTTGCAGGCCGCGCTTATATTCCCATGGATCTTCTCGGAAGGTGGGAGGATCTACCGGATTTGCCGGACGAGGAGCGCTACTTCCCCGTATATTTCCAGAGACCGAGGTTCGAATTCGAGAGAATAACCTTCGAGATTTCTCCTCAGTTTGAGGTGGAGTATCTTCCCAAGAATTATTCATTGAACAGCCATATCGGAGAGATATATTCTGTCGCCCGGCAGGGCCGGACTTCGGTTACCGTTACGAGAGGTTTCGGCCTTAAAAGACCGCAATACCCGGTCTCGGCGTACAAATCGATAATAAAGTTCTTCAATACCGCCAGGGCGGAAGCGGAAAAACAGATCATATTAAAACGCGTGGAGTAAATTTGCCCGAACTTCCCGAAGTCCAGACAATAATCGATGACTTAAAAAGCAAAATTCGCGGCGCCGGGATAATCGATATAAAAACGTCTACAAAATCGATCTGGCGTTATAAATATCCTCGCAAGGGGAATATCGTCGGCGCAACCGTCTCCGGCGTTGCTCGCAGGGGCAAATATATCCTTATATATCTTTCAAAAAACAAAGCGCTTATCGTTCATCTGGGAATGACCGGCAGGCTGATTTTCACGGAATCAGGATCGAGACCGCAGAAACATACGCATATCGTATTAAGATTCACTGATTTTGACATTCATTATAACGATATCAGGCGTTTCGGATTTATGGATCTGGTAAATTTGGATAATCTCGAAAATGTATCCTATTTACGCAATTTAGGTCCGGACCCCTTTGAAATCGAAACGGGCGATTTTATCAGCATCATCAGATCGAAAAAGAGAATGATGAAACCGTTCCTTCTGGATCAGAACGTAATATCCGGCCTGGGCAATATCTATTCCGATGAGATTTTATTTAAAGCGCGTATTCACCCCAGGGTCATCAGTTCAAAAATCGGCAAGAAAAGGCTGACAAACCTTCATGATGCCGCTTTAGAGATATTGAAAAACGCCATCAAGGCCCGGGGTTCCTCCATATCCAACTATGTTGACGGTTCCGGCAGTCGAGGAAGGTATCAAAATTCGCATCTGGTCTACGGAAGAGAGGGTAAACCGTGCAAAAGATGCGGCGCGAAAATAAAGAGGGAAGTTATCGGAAGCAGGAGCGCCCACTTTTGCCCTCGATGCCAGCGATAAAATCCGGCAACTGAAAATTTATAAAGTCTTTTCGTAAATTCTGTATTTTTTATACGGTTTCGCGCCCATATTTTCGGCAGTCTTAACCATCATGGTATTGTTTTCCAGAATCCAGGATAACTCGGCGCAATTATAGCCGTTACGGCGGCCGGCGTTATATATATCGACGAAAAAAATCGCGTCAAGCCCCAATTTCTGGTATTTATGTACCACACCCATGGTTAACACACGCAGCCGGTGCATGATTTTGTTTACTTTGGTATAGTATAGGAACTTGAATATACCGGTCGGGATGAGCCTGCCGTTCATTTTCTTGAAGATGGGATTGTAATCGGGCAAACCCAGTATAAAGCCGGCGGGTTCGTCGTCGACAAAGGCGATGAATACCAGATCGGGATCGACCAGTTTCTTAAAATCGTCGGCGGTGTGTTGGAATTCTTCCTCGGTCATGGGCACGAAACCCCAGTTCTTGCTCCAGGCGGAGTTGTAAATTGTCCTGATGATTTCCAGTTCCGATTCGAATTCATTCATCCTGATGGTTCGGGTTTTTATCCTGCTCCGGGCCCTCATTTTCTCCACGATTTTCAGCCGGCGTTCGGAAATGGGGCTGCTGTCATCGAGATAAAACGCGATCAGATTCTCGGCCTTTTTCAATCCCAGTTTCTCGTAGAGGGAGATATAATACGGGGGATTGTAGGGCATCATGAATGTCGGCAATGAATCGAATCCGTCGATAAGCAATCCCACCTCGTCGTTGGTGGAGAAATTCATAGGCCCCCTGATAAGCTCCATTCCCTCATCGCGGACATAATCCTCGGCGGATTTCATTAAGGTTCCAGCCACATCCAGTTCGTCAATACAATCGAGAAACCCGAAGAAACCGGCTTTTTCATTGTGAAAATCGTTGTGAAGATCGTTTACTATCCCCGCGATACGGCCGACCGCCTTGCCTTTTTTTATTGCCAGGAAATATTTCGCCCTGGCGTGTTCGAAAAACGGGTTTTTGTCGCGGTCGAAGAAAGCTTTACGCTCGGAAATCAGATGCGGGACGTAATATTTTTCGTTCCGGTACAGCCGAAGGGGCAGTTTTATGAATTTATTTAGATCGGATCTGTCTTTAGCTTCTATTATATCGATGGATGACAATTAAATTATTCCGAATTTTTTACCAACCTCGTAGAAGATCTCCAGCACGCGGTCGAGCTGATCGTCGGTATGGGTGGCGGTGTAGCTGGTTCTAATCAGCGCCTGCCCGGGAGGTACCGCCGGGGAAATTATCGGATTTGTAAAAAGTCCCGCCCCCGTAAGATCCTTCCAGAAGGCGAATGTTTTCATGTCGTCGCCGATTATAATCGGCACAATAGGGGTCTGAGTGGGGCCGATGTCGAATCCCATCCCCTTGAATTCCTTGTGCATCCTGTTGGCTATTTCCCATAGTCTGGTTCTTCTCTCAGGCTCGGAAATTAAAATTTTCAGGGTGGCACGTACGGCGGCGACGGCCGCGGGAGGGGGCGAAGCGGAGAATATTAATGCTCTGGAATGGTGTTTTATATAATGTATTACATTTTCATCACTCGCGATAAAGCCTCCGATAGACGCAAACGATTTGGAAAAAGTGCCCATTACGATATCGGTTTTGTTATCGAGGCCGTAGTGCTCGGCTGTGCCCCGTCCATTTTTCCCCAACACTCCGATACTGTGCGCGTCATCGACCATCAGCCGGGCGCCGTAATTGGCCGCAAGATTGGTGATATTGGGCAAATCGGCTATATCGCCCTCCATCGAGAATACCCCGTCGGTAACTATAAGCTTGCCCCTGGCGTTGTTCGATTTTTGGAGAATCCTCTCCAGGTCGGTCATATCGTTATGTTTATATTTCTTGAATTCTCCGAACGTGAGCCGGCAACCGTCCACAATAGAGGCGTGATTGGCCCGATCCCCGATAACGGTATCGTCTTTCGATATCATTGTGGCGATGGTGCCTAAGTTCGATTGGAAACCCGTTGAAAAAACCAGAGCCGCTTCCCTTCGCATGAAGTCGGCCAGTTCCTCTTCCAGCTTGACGTGAATATCAAGCGTTCCGTTCAGGAATCGCGATCCCGTGCATCCCGAACCGTATTTATTGACAGCGTCATGAATGGCTTCAAGTACTTTGGGATGGCTGGTTAATCCCAGGTAATTGTTTGAGCCGATCATTATGACTTCTTTTCCTTCGGCGATAACCTCCGTGTCGGGCATAGACGATATCTGCCGGAAGTAAGGGTATAGCCCCATGGCCTCGACTTCCTTGGCGGCGTTGAAATTTCTACATTTCTCAAAAAGATCCATTATTTTCTCCGTTGACAACATAAACGCCTTGCCGGTACGTAAAACATCGACTATTTTATTTTAATTTTTGAAATTACCCAAATTTAGCTGGAATGTCAAGGAGATAAAAAGAGTTGAAAAAAGTCCTCGTCACCGGCTCCAACGGTTTTGTCGGTTCCCATATCTGCGAGACTCTCCTTGAATCGGGCTACCCGGTAAGAGCCCTGGTCAGACACACCTCGAATCTTGTCAATTTAGAAGGACTGGATGTAGAGCTCGTTTACGGAGACTTGAATGATTTTGATTCGCTTTTAAAAGCCGTCGATGGGGTTGCGGCTGTCATCAATAACGGGGGGCTGACCAAGGCAATCGATCCCGATATGTTTTATAAGGTTAACGCCGACGGAACGGAGAATATCCTGAAGGCGGCTTTGAAAGCAAATCCGGGGCTGGAGAAATTCGTACAGGTATCCTCCGCCGCGGCAAGCGGACCCTCGGCTTCAAAAACGCCCCTGAGCGAGGAGAATCCGCCGCGTCCGCTTACTGTTTACGGCAAATCGAAATTGGAGGGTGAAAGAAGGGTTTTGAATTATAAAGAAAAAATCCCGGTTATAATTCTCCGTCCGTCAGCCATCTACGGTCCCAGGGATAACGAGATGCTGTCTTTCTTCAAGGCGGTAAAATTCGGAATAAAACCGACATTCGGCATGGGTGAATGTTATATAAATTTCACATTTGTCAAGGATTTCGCCCGGGCCGTGGTAAAATCTATTGAATCCGACGTTCAATCCGGGGAGATATACTTTGTAACCGAAAAAAGGATCTATTCTTACAGCGAGGCGGGGGATATTATCAGCGAAGTAATGGGAAAAAAAGCGATAGATATTCATATCCCGGCATGCGTATTGAAATTTGCGGGTTGGGTATCGGAGAAAATCGCGGAGAATAGAAAAAAGGCGGCTATTTTCACCAGGGAAAAAGCTAAGGAGATTTCCCGGAAATACTGGCTGGTAGCAAGCGATAAGATTGAGCGCGATATGGGCTTTGTCGCTCCCACATCATTTCGGGAGGGCGTTGAGAAAACCGTTGAGTGGTATAAGGAAAACAACTGGTTATAGCAATGATCGATCTAAAAAGAGCGAGGTCGTATTTTGATCTCAACAAGGATATCGTTTATCTGAACCACGCTTCGCATGGCCCGCTGCCGTTACCGGCGCGGAAAGCCTATGACCATTATTTGGACAGCTGGCAGAAAACGGAGCACGACCACGACGTTGAATCGTTTAGTATTATTAAGGAATTACGGGGCAAACTTGCGAATATGATCGGGGCCGACCCCCAGAGGTTAGGATTATCATATAATACCACCTCAGGCCTCAGCTTAATCGCAAGCGGTTATCCCTGGAGAAAGGGAGATAACGTTGTTCTATCCGAGGGGGAGTTTCCGGCCTGCGTATACCCCTGGGTGAGTCTGAAACGAATAGGCGTGGAACTCAAGTTTGCCCGCGCCAACAGAGGCTTTATTGATGAGGATTCGCTGATGGCGCTGGTGGATAAAAATACGCGGGTGATAAGCGTCAGCTGGGTGCAATTCAATATCGGTTTCAGAACCGATCTGAAAAAGCTGGGCGAGTTCTGCCGATCGAAGGATATCCTCCTGTGCGTTGACGGGATACAGGGGATGGGTGTTTTACCGATTAACGTACCCGATTACAAAATCGATCTTTTTGCCAGCGGATGCGCCAAGTGGATGCTGGGACCATGCGGAACCGGTTTCTTTTACCTGTCGGAACAAGCCGAGGAAAAACTGAGACCGATTAATATCGGATGGCTTTCGGTCGACTGGAACGATGATTTTACCGATCTTTTGAGATATGACCTGCCGGAAAGGAAAGGGCCGTCCAAATATGAGTGCGGGACCTACGCTTACCAGGATATCAGGGGCCTGAACGCCTCTGTCGATCTGCACCTTTCTTTCGAGAGACAGTCAGTATGGGACTATATCAAATCGCTGACGGGGATGATAATCGATAAAATCGAATCCGACGACAGATTCGAGCTGAAATCATCAAAAAAGGACAACAGGAGATCGGGGATAGCGGCGTTCAGGTCACGGGACGCAGAATCATTGTATAAACATCTAAGAGAGAAAAGGTTTATAGTCAGTTTCCGGGAAGGAAACATCAGGGTATCGCCGCACTTCTATAATACCGCCGAAGAGATCGAGTCGTTCATCATCGCCCTAGATGATTTTTACCGCTAGTATCAGGCCATATCGCCTTGTAAACGACCGTGCTGTCCTCCGCCAGGATGGTGTTATTTTCGGAAACAAATGCCTTGATCGGTTTGAAAATGTCGGTTCTACTCGAAAGGTAACTGAACCAGCTCGGAAAAACCGCCATGTAATCGACCCGTTTATTATCATACATGTATTCGAAAACCAGAGAGTCATTTTCAAAAACGCTATAATCCAGATCTTTGTTAATAAGTCCCCACAGATCGAATATTTCCATATTTGAGAAATAACCGAACGACCCTATATCGTTTACCGCCGCAACATCCCCACCTTCAGCGATCCCGCCCAGAAACCTGGCCGCCTCGACGTCGGCTTCGTTGATGTTCCTGACGTTGTCGGCGTAGGTATCGGCGTTTTTTATTGTAACGTACGCGCCGGTTAAGATGGTCAGTGCTATCATTGTCCGCCGCAAATACCGTCTGCTGATTATGGCGGAAACCGGACCAGTATTTAATATGTAACTTGTAAATAGTATCAAACCCATTAAGGCGGTCCCATATCCCACTCTTGTTACAATCCCATATAATCGTTCCCATTTATCCATATCCAGATACGGTTCCGGTTCGACGATTATCGGGATTATAAAATCTGAAAAGTACTTGAAAACATATTTTAATCCCAGGCCGACCGCTACAAGTACCACCGAGATAATTATTATTTTCGCGGAATGACGCGTTAAGTCTGCTCTTTTATGCCAGAACAATCCCAGAATTCCCAGAAGCGCCAGGATCGGGAAGAGATTGGTTACATATCTGAAATGCTGAAAAGACGCCGAGAAGATCGGCGAGAACGCGCCCATCAGCGGAACATATAAAAGGAAAAGCAAACCGAGCATTATATTTTTGGATTTCAGGTCGCCTTCGGATGACAGCAGCTTGAATATCCCGGCCAGAGACGCCAGCGCAATTATCGGATTTATAGCCGGTATTTTTCTGAAGAAATGTTGAAGATAGAAATATGGATTAACTGTAACCGCGTGAAAGACTCTTTTAAAATCGCCGTTCAAAAGGGCATTGATTAAATCCCGTCCCCCCGTTTTGGCTGAAAATGTATTCGGTAGAAAAGTACCGGTCGACCAAAAATTAAAGGCGAAATACGGCGCCGTTACAAGAGCGATTATCAAAAACCTGTATATCCAGGGCGCGAATTCTCTCTTCTCGGATTTTATCCATTCGTAAAAATCGCGTATTGCCGCGGCCGCGATGAACAGCGCGCATTCGGGCCGCGCTAAAAAGGATAGTGTAAATAGTATATAGGCGATATAAGAATATTTATCAGATAGGCGATCCGATTTGAAATAAAAATACAATCCCCATAGGGATAGAGCCGAAAAAAGCCCCGTCTCCATTCCCGATAAAGCTCCCCAGACCGTCTGCCAGAGGAAGATGGAGACAACAGCGGTAATCAAAGCCAGGTTTTTATCGTTTGTAATCTTTTGTGCTATCTTATAGATCGCCAGATAGGCAAGCCATTGAAATATCAAACCGGGAATTATCCCCCCCGCGATAGGCCCCATCAGGGGCCAGGTGAGTGCCAGGAGCAATGTCCACAGAGGAGCGGTCGCTCCCGCGATCGGCTCGCCCGGATTGAATGAAAAACCATTGCCGGCGGCTAAATTCCTGGCGAAGACCTGGTGTATCCAGGAATCATCGAGAGGGAAGCCCGGATAGGTCATGGATGTCATTCGAATGTAATAGAAAGCGCAGGTAGCCAGATATATTATACCAATAGAGATCAAATGCTTCTTTGACATATTCAAATCTAAAAATAATCATCCTGGCTGACAAGGGGTTTATCGGGAATGTTTTTAAAAACTCTCCCGCGGGTATCGATGTACGTTTTACTCATCGGTCTTATCCGGCCAGTAAGCCTTGTATACGATATTTTTATCCTGAGCCAGAATGGTGTTGTTTTCCGTTTTCAATTCGGCTATAGGATGAAAGATATCGGTTCTTCCGGGCAGATACAAAAACCAGCCGGGCGCTATTGCCATATAATCAACTTGCTTATTTTTTCGCATATATTCAAATGTTAAAAAATCGTTGGTAAGCATCTCCACAGTGATCTCTTTTGAAATCAGGCCCCAGAGATCGAAAATCTCCATGTTGGAGTAGTACCCTATCGCGCCGATATCGTTAACCGCGACAACATCCCCCGGTTTGCCGATCCCGGCCAGGAATTTTCCGGAGGCAACATCGCACTCATTGACATTACGCACGTTATCGGCGTAACGTTGAGCCCTGATGATAGTAAGGAATAAGCAGCCTAATAAAGCCGCGGTTATGGCCAGCTTTTTGACAAGAGGGGACCCGATGAATTTCCTTAAGCTGCCGAAAGAATAGCCATATCCAATAAAAACCATCGCCGCCAATAATAACGTCCCCAGTCCGACTCTTTCGATGACGCCGGTTAAATATCGGAAATCCTCGACTGATAGAAAGGACGGATTTTGAACCAGAAAAGGGATAATGGTCTTATTGAAATATCCGAAGAAAATAGTAAGAAAAATGCCCCCGGCTGTAAGTATCAGGCCTATTATTAATAAGGCCTTTTTATAATGCCTGTATTCGGCTTTCGTTTTCCATAATAAACCTGTAACACCTATTATAATCATCATGGGAATCAGATTCGTCACATATCTGTAATTTTGCCAGGTGGCCGATGCTACCGGCGCAAAAATTCCCATAAGCGGAACATAACCAAGAAAAAGCAGGACGAACATGATCCGTTTAGTTCTATTCTCGTCATGAAAACCCATGAATTTTACTATTCCGGGAACGAGGGCCAGGACTATAATGGGATTTATCATTACAGCGCTTCTATAAAAATGCTGCAGATAGAAATATGGATAGATGGTAACCGCATGCAGAACGCCTTTAAGATCATTCCTCATTATCGCCGATGTCAGGTCTCTCCCCATGACTTTTACCGAAAAGGTATTGGGAAAGATGATGCCGACCGTAGAATAGTTGAAGGCCAGATAGGGAGCGGTAAAGGCAATAATAATTAGAATCTTAATGGCCCATGGTCTTGCCGCCTTATCTCCGGATTTTATCGCCGTCACAAGATCATGAATCACGGCTGCAGCTATGAACAAAACGCATTCCGGGCGTGTCAGGAGAGAAAACGTAAATAGCGCGTAAGCCCCATACCTTTGAATATCGCCCGATCTCCTGGATTTGAAAAATAGATACATGCCCCATAGAGATAGAGCCGAATATAAGCCGGTTTCCATGCCCGACATCGCACCCCACACGATAGGCCAGAAAAACACAGAAAAAAGCGTCGCCAGAAAGGCAAGATTATTGTCCTCGGTTATATGCTGTACAAGCCTGTAAATGGCGATAATGGCGAGCCCCTGAAGAATCACTCCCATGATTATTCCGCCGGTTACCGGCCCGAAAATCATCTGGGCCGGAACCAGCACGATTGCCCATAGAGGCGCCGTGTCGGCGGCGATCGGCCTGCCGGGATTGAAAGAAAATCCATGGCCGCCGGCGATATTCCTTGCGAACACCTGGTGAATCCAGGAATCATCAAGAGGGAAGCCCGGATAGGTCATGGAGATCATTCGAAAATAATAATAGGCGCAGACGGCAATATAAATTACGGTAATCGTGACAAGATGCTTCTTATCCATGCCCGAATCTAAAATTTCTCGCCCGACGGGACAAGAATTTTACGCGAAATTTCCATAATATTTTAAAATGACATCGCGATTCTTATCTGTCTCAGGATGAATCCGGCCAGTCTGACTGATATATTATGGTTGAGTCGCTGACCACGTCGGTACAGTTTTCGGATGAAAAAATCTTGATCCTCTTAAATATATCCGTTCTTTTCAGAATATAGTTATACCATCCCGGCGCGATGGCCAGGTAATCGACCTGTTTTTCCGATTTCATATATTCGAACAATAATGAATCGTTTTGAAGCATTTCCAACGTAATTTCCGGCTCTGTAAGCCCCTTGAGATCGAGCACTTCCATTCCGGAAAAATAACCAATCGCCCCGACATCGTTGACTGCCACAATGTCCCCCGGCTTGTATATTGAGGCCAGGTAAATTCCGGTTTCAACGTCGCACTCGTTAATATTTCTAACGTTGTTGGCGTAAAGATCGGCCCTGTAGACCGATATCAGAGTACCTGCCGCCAGTGATAAAATCAAAATAACATTTCGGCCGGATATCAATATCCTGTTCAATGTTTCGCTAATCAAAATTGAGCCCGATAAAACCAGCAAGCCTGTTACTGAAATACCGGCGCAGATATTCCACACATTTGATTTTAGAACGAAAAAATCATGCAGGGTCAGGCTTGCGGGATTTCGCAAAAACAGCGGAGCGATTTCCCCGCCGAACAAACTGAACGTCAATCCCGATAGAAATCCTCCGGCCGCGATAACAGCCCCCAGAATGAAAAGCGGTTTTTTGGACCGCTCGAGATTATGGTTTGTCCGCCAGAACAAACCCAGCGTTCCGAATATAGACATTAAAATTATCAAATGCGTTACGTAACGATAATTCTGGAACGTGGGCATATATTTCGGGGAAAAAACGCCAATTAACGGGATATAGAGAATGCAGAGCGCCATAAGCATTATGTTTTTCGACCTGTCCGTAAACGGTGAGTTCAACATTTTAACCATGCCCGCAAAAGCGGCTATGAAAATAACGGGATTTATTTTTATGATGTTTTTAAAAAAATCCTGGATATTCATCAAAGGATAGACCGTAAGTGCCTTAAAGGCGGTTTTAATATCGCCGCCCAGCAGCGAGGAAATCAGGTCTTTCCCCCGGACCTTTACAAAGTAGGTGCGTGGGAAGAGGCCGCCGGCGGTAGTATAATTAAAGATAAAATAGGGAACGATTAATACCAGCGGAATAGCTATCTTTACGATCCAGGGCAAAATTCTCTTATTGCGGGATCTGAAAGCTGTAATCGCGTCTCTAATAATCGCGGCGGCGATAAAAATCCCGCATTCCGGCCGGGCCAGGAAGGCCAGGGTGAAGAGGACGTAAGACAGGTAGCTATACCTGTCATCCAGCGAGTTCGATTTGAAGTAGAAATAAAGTCCCCAGAGCGAGAGG
>CBFCYP010000025.1:0-27198 GCA_965602185.1 uncultured bacterium | reverse complement strand
GGGAAGCGGTGGAATTGGTTGTCAGACACAAACAGGGTTCGGTGTCTCTGCTGCAAAGGCGCCTCGGCATAGGATATCAAAGAGCGGCAAGATTGATAGACCAGCTGGAAAATAGCGGTATTGTGGGACCTTATGACGGCAGCAAAGCCCGAGAAGTCCTCGTCAATGAGTCTTTCCTGGAATCCGAAAAGTTCAAAAAATGATCTGTAATATTCTATTATCAGTTATATTATTGAGTTCAACGGACGTTGAACTTCTGGATGAAATCTCCCGGCGTTATTCGTCGGCCGAGGGCATACAATGGAAAATAGAGTCGGTAATTTATTCGGAGATTTTTGAAGAGCATGACACCACGCTAATCGAGTTCAATTTCTTCCCGCCCGATACATTCTTAATTTCCAGCGAACTCGAAAAGATAGCCGGTATAGGAGATACCATCTGGGTTATGTCGAAAAGGCACAAACAGATACAGAAAAAGACCACAGATGGCAGCGTGATGCCGTATAATTTCATCCTGAGCTGGGATGATAATTATGGCATCGCCGAACATCGCAAAAACGGCGATTATTCTATGTTTAAACTGAAAAGCCTGGGAAGTGTCCTTCCGGAAAGCCTGCTATTAATATCGGATGGCAAAAACAGGATACGTAAGATTCAGTATCTTGACTCCAAAGGGGACGAGGTAACCATGCTTTTCAAAAAAGAAAAACTGAAAAGGCCGTCAAAATTCGAAAAATTCTACGAAGATTTGCCTGAAGGCTATGAGTTTATCGATTTGACCGAATGACGGGCAGTTTAAATCACACTTCTTTTTCTAATTAAATCTATTTATAATGGAACATTAGCATAGGATTCAGAGGTAAAAGTTCACGATGTCGAATTTACACAAAAAATATTATCTGGAAACCCTGGGTTGCGCGAAAAATGAGGTGGATTCTGAAGCCATAGAAGTCGGCCTGATTTCGGCAGGTTTTGTCGCAACCGAAGATGTCGGCTCCGCCGATCTGATCCTGGTTAACAGCTGCGGCTTTATAAACGACGCCAAAATCGAATCGATCGATACCACAATCGATTTACATATGAATCGGAAAAAAGGATCTCTTCTGGTCATGTGCGGATGTCTTCCGGCACGGTACAACATGGAAAAGATTTTTAAAGAGGTCGATTTATTCCTGTCCTCGAAAAACCATGATCAATTAGTTCCCTATCTAAACAAAATCGGCTGGATGATAAAAACCGGAGGAGATTCCATAAAAAGAATTAGACCCGTATTTCCCTATGGATATCTGAAATTATCCGATGGTTGCGACAACAGATGCAGCTATTGCGCGATCCCCGACATCAAGGGACCTTTTTACAGCAGGTCTTTTGACGAAATAATATCGGAAGCCAAGTATCTATGTCGAAATTTCGTGAAAGAACTGGTCTTAATTGGGCAGGACACCACCATGTTCGGTCTGGATAGAAACGATAAATCCGAATTGCCGAAACTAGTTGACCGTTTGGTCGGGATAGAAGGGTTGGAATGGCTCAGGATCATGTACGCTCATCCGGCGCATTTAACGGATGATATAATCGATATTATGGCCTCGAAGGACAAGTTGCTTAAATATATCGACTTACCTCTCCAGCATATTAGCGATGGAATATTGAAAAAAATGAATAGAAAAATAGATAAAAAGGGGATAATGAATCTTATCGCCAGGCTTCGCGCCTCCATTCCCGGAGTCGTGCTGAGGACAACCTTTATTGTCGGTTTTCCCGGGGAAACCGAAGACGATTTCGAGGAACTGCTCGATTTTTGCGAGGAAGTTCAATTTGACAATCTGGGTTTGTTTAGATATTCCCCCGAAGAGGGTACCCCGGCATTCAAATTAAAGGGCCGGGTTGACGAAACTATCATCGAAGAAAGATACTTGACTCTTTTGGACTTGCAAAATAAGATTTCAAAGGCGAAATTGGATAGAAGAGTGGGAAAGACCGAGCGGGTGCTGATACAGGAAGTCAACGGTAGGGGAGTTGCGATTGGCCGTACGTGGTTTCAGGCGCCCGAAGTGGATGGAATAACGTATGTTGATAAACCTGACGCGAAACCCGGCGACATGATTGAAGTAAAAATAAAACGGGCCGGCGCCTACGATCTTTTTTCCGAGTCCTTACAGGAGGAGTAACCCGGCATGTCATTGATGGAAAAAAAATTCAAAAACAGGATGATTTTTATTTCCCGGCCGGCCGGAATACTTCTGTTGGTTTTATATTCTCTCCAGATGATGGCCACCATTTTACTTGTCTGGAGCTACCTCGATCAAAAAGAAATTATCATCAAACAGGCGCAAAAGATCCGGGAGATGGAAGAAAAATTGAAAATCCTGGAAATTATCGAAGATTACCAGATCGGGTTTAATGAAGACGAAATTACAACCTTAACCGATGTTATTTATGAAGAAAGCGTCAAGTTCGGCATAGATCCACTGCTCATACTCGCCGTCATAAAAACAGAAAGCGCTTTTAAAAGGTATCAGAGGTCGCATATGGGGGCGGAAGGTTTAATGCAGATAAAGCCCTCCATCGGCAAGAGCATTGCCGAAAAATGGGGCATTGAGTGGCCCCAGAAAAGGGGATTATGGAATCCGGATCTCAATGTGAGATTGGGAACCGCCTACCTGTTCGAGTTGATTTTGAAATTCAGGGATGTTCGCGAAGCGATTATCGCCTATAATCTCGGAGAAACGGTGACGCGTGAATACCTGTACCTGGGCGCGGCCCCGCCTGCCAGATATTATAACACGGTCAAAAAAAACTATCTGAAGCTTCGGAGACAGATTGAAGAAAATCAGGATCTTTAGCCCGCTTCCGGTCATTTTATTATTATGGCTGGCGCCTGTTGAGGCCCAGGTTGTAACCAACGAGCAGGTTGTGGCCAGGGCCACCCGGGAGGGTATCGAGAGCAATTTCCAATCCCTGGAGCCCGGAAGCATCAGTATCAAGGTATTGGAGGATGAAATCTCTCGTCCTGTCGCCATCGGTTTGTCCGAAGGTTTCAAGAACCTGCAAATAAGCGTTGTCGGGAACGATGGAGCCTCTGATGATGTACAAAACGTGGAATGCGATGTGCTCGGATTCGAGTTCAGATATGAAAACGGAGATCCCAGAGGATTTTTGCGGAAACGGATGATAAGACGGAAGTTTATGGCGGTCTTGAAATTAACCTTTTCAAACCTGCGAGACAATTCGATATCTGAAATTCGGGATATAACAATAAGTTATGAAGACCAGATAAATCCTGAATGGGGTGATCTGGTAAAAAGCAGAAAAATCCCCGCTCTGGATCCTCCTTTTCCGTCCTCGGGATTGAAAAAAGTTGTGGAACCTGTTATTGTCACCGCGGCGGTTGGAGCATTGATTTATCTGTTCTTCGCCAATAGATGAGGTAAATATGAAACGCCCATTAAAATTCGTGCAGTTTTTTATTCTGGTCTTTTTGCTGGTATCATGTTCGGGCGCGGGCTTCAAGCAACAGGCCGCTCCCCGCGATCAATACAGTTACGCTATGGAACAGTATAACGACAATAAATTTTTCAAGGCCCAGATGGCGTTCCAGCGATTAATCTACAGTTTTCCCGGCCAGACTTTTATCGACACCGCTCAATATTACCTGGGGATGTCCTTTTATAATATGAAACATTACCCTGAAGCGATCGCGGAATTCAGAAGGCTGCTGAGCGCATATCCCTCTTCGGCTTTCGCTGATGACGCGCAGTTTCAGGTGGCCGTGAGTTTTTACGATCAATCTCCGAAATACCATCACGAACAATCCGAAACGTATGACGCCATAGACGAATTCAGCCTGTTTCTAACCAGGTATCCGCGCAGCCCGCGTAAGGAGGAGGCTCAGGATAAACTGGGTGAGCTTTATGATAAACTGGCGAAGAAGCTCTATAAAAACGGCGAATTATACCTGAAAATGAATGATTATGAACCGGCCTTGATTTATTTCGAACAGGTTCGCGATAATTATCCCAATACGGAATGGGCCAAACGAGCGTTCTACGATACCGGCGTGGCCATGAAAAAACAGGGCCGAATTTCAGACGCGCTGGAGACGTTTCAGAATTTCGTTATAGCGTTCCCCGATCACGAGCTATCGCAAAAAGCCAGAGAGAAAATATCCGAAATAGAATCAATCACGTCTGGAGGCTGATACTTGCCCCGAATAGGCATTCTGGGCGGAACATTTGATCCCCCTCATAACGGACATATCGCCGTCGCCAGGGCCGCAATACGAGAATGTCATCTTCAGAAAATTATATTTATCCCGGCGAGGTATCCTCCTCACAAACTGATTGAAATGGTAGCCTCCGAACAGGACAGGCTGAATATGCTCAAACTGGCGGTCAAAGGCCATTCTGAATTCGAAGTGTCTGATATCGAATTGAAAAGAGAAGGTCTATCATATACTATCGAAACTTTACGGGAGATCAAAGATCGAAATCCGGAGGCTGAGATCGTATTTATTATCGGAGCCGATAATATTTCCGAGATGGAAAGCTGGTATCTGCCGGATGAAATCCTGAATGTGGCAACCGTTGTCGCTTTCAACAGGCCCGGATTCGAGCCCCGGGGTAAATATAAATCGAAAATAACGATGTTCAACATGCCGCCGGTGGATATATCCTCTACGGAAATAAGGGATAAGATTAAGGCGCATGAGACAATAGAAGACCTGGTGCCGAAACCGGTGCAAGAGTATATTGAAAGAAACTCGCTGTATATAGATAAATGAAAAAACTGATTCTCATAGACGGTTCCGCGGTTGCATACCGAAGTTATTTCGCACTTATCAGGAATCCGCTCATTAACTCGCGCGGGGAAAATACCGGTGCGGTATTTGGTTTTATAAATTCATTGAACAAGATAATAAACGACTTCAATCCTGATTATATCGCGGTATTGTTCGATACTCCCAAACCGACCTTCAGGCACGAAAAATACCCGGAATATAAATCCACCAGGGCCAAAGCGCCCGATGAGCTGGTGGAACAACTGCCCTGGGTTGAAAAGATGATCGAGGCGTTTAATATTACTCAAATATCCATGGAGGGTCTGGAGGCCGACGATTTAATCGGGACGCTCGCTGATAAAGCGGTCACAGAAAATGACCTGGAGGTATTAATCTTCACGGGAGATAAAGATTTTTATCAGCTCGTAAATGAGAGTATCAAAATTCTCAATCCCAAAGATTATAGTGTCATGGACGCCGAGGCGATAAAAGTGAAATTTGGCGTTTATCCCGATAAAGTCATAGAGGTTCTGGCTTTGATGGGCGATTCATCGGATAACGTGCCGGGCGTTCCCGGGGTCGGGCCGAAAACGGCGATTTCTCTGGTGGAAGAATTCGGCGATTTGAACAGGATTTTAAAAGAAGGTCCGTCGAAGAAAAAAGGCAAGCTGGCAAAATCGCTGGCAGAATTTAAAGAACAGGCCGAACTGTCTAAGGATCTGGTAACCATAAAAATCGATTGCCCCGTGGAATTGGATCTGAATAAGTTTAAATTGACAGAGCCGGATATCGGTTCTCTGGTTGAGCTCTTTCGCAGGCTCGAGTTTCAGTCGCTGGCGGAAAAATATGCGTCAAGGCAGGCGGTATCGTTATTCGATTCATCGGAAAAGCAGGCTAAAGCCGATTATGGGCGGGTAAAGGATTTAGAGGAATTAGATTCAATTCTCGGTAAGGCAGCCCAGAAGGGCGAGATTGCCGTAGATACCGAGACCACGTCGCTGGTTCCGCTTGACGCCCGCCTGGTCGGGATATCATTTTCATTCGAGGAGGGAAAGGCTTTCTATATACCGGTCGGTCATGATGAGGGGGAAAACCTGCCGCTAAATAAGGTCCTGGAGAGATTCAAGATGCTATTTGATTCCGCTGCCAGGATTATCGGCCAGAACCTGAAGTATGACCGTCAGGTGTTCAAAAATCATGGTTTATATCTCAATAGTATTTATTTCGACACCATGATCGCAGCGTATCTTATTAATCCGGGGGGAAGGACCTATAATCTCGATAGCCTGGCGCTGGATAAGTTCAATTATAAGATGATGCATATAGACGAGTTAATAGGATCGGGTAAAAATCAAATCGGATTCAATGAAGTCGGTATAGAAAAGGCGATTTTCTACGCCGGCGAGGATGCCGACTTCGCTCTGCGTTTAAAAAACGAGTTTTATCCCGAAATCGAGAGATTGAAATTGAAGAAGCTCTTTTTTGATATTGAAATGCCGCTTTTAAACGTGCTCGGCGATATGGAGGAAAATGGAGTCAGGATAGATATTGAGTTTTTAAAGGAGCTGTCGGTTCTATATGGCGAAAAACTTGAAAAGAACCAAAAAGAGATTTTCAGCGAGGTGGGGCAGGAATTCAATCTTAATTCACCCAAGCAGTTGGGCGAAATACTTTTCGATAAGCTGGGATTAAAATCCACTCGCAAAACCGCCAAAGGAGGCGCCCGGTCGACATCAGTTGACGTTCTGGAAAAACTGGCCGAAATTCATCCGGTCCCGAGAATGGTCCTGGGCTACCGCCAGTTCGCCAAGCTGAAATCGACCTATATAGACGCCCTGCCGGAAATGGTAAATGAGAATACGGGACGGGTTCATACCAGTTTCAATCAAACCATTGCCGCCACCGGCCGGCTTTCGTCCACCAATCCCAATCTACAGAACATCCCCGTTAGAACCGAGGAAGGCAGGGAAATAAGAAAGGCGTTTATCCCCGCGGGTACCGGCTATAAAATTCTTTCCGCCGATTATTCGCAAATCGAGCTCCGCCTTATGGCGCATATGGCGAATGATAAAACCATGATAGAATCATTCCAACGGGACGAGGATATTCACCGACGGACCGCGGCGGAGGTTTTCAGCGTGGATATCAAAGATATTACCGAGGCCCAGCGGCGCGCCGCCAAAACGGCCAATTTCGCCATCATATATGGTGTCTCAGCCTATGGATTGTCGCAGCAATCGGAGCTTTCCGTGAAAGAGTCCAAAGACTTCATCGATGTTTATTTCGACAGGTATCCGGGTATCAAAAAGTATATGGATGATATGATCGAGTTCGCCCGTAAGAACGGTTATGTTTCCACGATGTTCGGGAGACGCCGGTATCTCCCCGATATAAATGCCAAATCCGTTCAGGCGCGTCAATTCGCCGAGAGGATCGCCATCAATACGCCGATACAGGGAAGCGCCGCGGATATGATAAAAATAGCCATGATAAATATCGCGGAGGATATGAGCGGTATGAAATCCATGATGATATTGCAGGTTCACGATGAACTCGTTTTCGACGCCTATGAAGATGAGATGGAAAAGCTGACTCATATCATAAAAAAACGTATGGAAAGCGCTGTAGATTTAAAGGTGCCGGTGAAAGTCGATATCGGCATTGGCGAAAACTGGCTGGAGGCTCATTAATAATATATTGAATCGAAAAATGATATTGATAGGTTTAACTGGCGTACCGGGGGCCGGAAAGTCTCTGGCCGCGGATTATCTTCGAAGAAAAGGCGCCGTAATTATATCCGGCGACGATACAGGGCGGGAGGTATTGGAAACATTTCCGAAATTGCCGGAATCGCTGGTCAAGGCTTTTGGAAAGGGAATTTTGAATCCGGATGGTTCCCTGGATAGAAAATGTCTGGGAAGGATAGTATTCGCTGATTCAGGGAAACTAAAAAAGCTAAATTCAATAATTCACCCTCATTTGCTGAAGCTCCTGAAATTTAAAATAAATAAATACCGAAAATCGGTATCCGGAAAATTAATCGTTGTCGATGCCGCCCTGATTTTCGAATGGGGGATCGAGAGTTGGTTTGACCATATCCTTGTCGTTACCGCGAATCGGGCCAACAGAATAAGAAGACTGACGGGTTCCGGACTTTCAAGAAGAGAGGCTGAAAACCGAATAGGTTCCCAGATCCCCCAAGGCAAAAAAGCGGCCAAAGCCGATTTTGTAATTGAAAATAACGGCGGTAAAATCGCTTTAAGAAATAAAGTCTATGGTTTGCTGAAAAAGATAATGTCGTAATTTTGCTTGCATTATACGGATAAAATTCATAATAAACCAAATTATGCATATCTACGGATTTCTGGTAAATACCGCCACCGTAATATTCGGCACCGGTATTGGATTCTTCGCGGGCGCCAAATTGCCTGAAAAAATAAAGAGGATTATATTTTTGGGATTGGGATTATCCACCATAGCTATTGGAGCGCAAATGGCTTTGAACACAAAAAACCTGTTTCTGGTTGTGGGATCGGTCATTGGGGGCGGGATTATCGGGCAGATAATAGGTATTGAGGAATGGTTGGAAAAAATCGGCGAGAAATTAAAGAAAAAAGTGGGATCGTCGTCATCAACGTTCGTTCTGGGATTTGTGACCGCCTCGCTTTTATTCTGTACCGGTCCCATGACCATTGTGGGATCGCTGGAGGACGGTTTTGCCCAGAAGGCCGACCTGATTTATATAAAGTCGCTTTTGGACGGAGCGGCCGCAATCGCCCTGACCGCTTCACTTGGAATAGGAGTGATTTTTTCAGCATTAACCGTCCTTATTGTACAGGGATTATTAACCGGTCTGGGCGCCTTAATGGGGAATTTTATATCTGAAATCGTTCTCAACGAAATCAGCGCCTGTGGCGGATTGCTCATTCTCGGGATCGGTTTCAATATGTTAACAAACGCAAAAATCCCGGTCGGCAATTTTATTCCGGCTCTGGGAGTTATTGCTATAACCGCATGGCTGTTAATTTAGTATGGAACAATGAAGATAGTAAATAGGTTAAAGGAGTTGAAATGAATTTTTCTAAACTTCTCGACATGCGCCCCGAGAATATCAAGGCTAAATTGGGGGCTAAATCAAAAACATGTTTGATTAACGGCAGGGATATTTTCGAGAATATCCGAGATGACAAAATCATCATCATGGCCTGCAATACCAGGATCAAGCATGTAATTCCCGGCATAATGAAAGCGGCAATGGAAACCGATTCGCTGGTCGCTTTTGAGCTGGCGAAATCCGAAGCGGATCTGAAGGGCGGCTATACCGGTATGACCCCACAGGATTATTTTGATGTTATCGTTGAGTACGCCGATGAAATCGGATATGACCGGCCTTTTGTAATCCACGGCGACCATCTTACTGTAAAAACCAACAAAGAGGAAGATATTAAATCTACGGAAGAAGTTATCGCCGAACAGCTTAAAGTCGGCTATACTTGCTATGCGCTCGATGCCTCATTCAACGAGGAGGAAGATAATATCGCTATAACATCCAGAATGGCCAGGCCCATAGTGGAGATGGGGTTCGGACTCGAAACCGAGGTGGGCGAAATAAAATCTGTAGGTTCATCCGGCGAAATTACGACCGTGGAAGAGGCTAAAACCTTCGTTGAAGGACTCATGGATAACGGTATCAATCCCCACCTTCTCGGAATTAATAACGGTTCCAAGCATGGCAATTACCTGGAAGGTGAGGAGATTTCTATTGATCTGGAGCGTACCGGCGAATGCTACGAGGCCGTGAAAAAATATGGTGTATGCATTGCCCAGCATGGCATAACCGGAACCCCGCTTCATCTTGTGGGGAAATTTGCCGATTACGGTATCAGGAAAGGGAATGTTGGTACCCAGTGGCAAAATATCGCCCATGAAAATCTTCCGGAAGATTTGATGGCGGAAATGAAAAACTGGGCCTCCGAAGCCGGCAAAGATTTAAAATTCGCCACTAAACAGTTTCTCGATGAGATAAATAGTATCCCTGAGAAATACAAAAAGGCGATCGAAGATGAGTCCAGGAAAACAGCCATCGAGTTTTTCGAGGCTTTCAGAGCGGTCGGTTCGGCAAAAATGCTGGCGGAAAAGGTTTGAGATGAAAAATATGCTTGACAATTATCAAAATCGACATATCTTGGGCTCATTCAAGACAGGAAAGGAACCGCCTATCGTATCTGGCTAAAGGGTTTTGTAGACAAAAGAATAGTAAAGACTTAATTTAATCTACGATACCTGTTGGTCGGATTTTACACCGGCTTGAATTGAGCCAGTGTTTAAGATAGGAGGTTTTATGAGTCACCTGCTTGGTTGTTCAAAAAAAATTATTATAGCTGTTTTGCTTCTGTCAGCGGGTAACTCCTTTGCCGATAACCGACTCATATTTGATTCCGATATTGAAATCCTAAGTTCTGACGTTTCCGGGATCACCTTTAAATATATAGTTCCTGACCCACTATTTGACGATTTCAAAGTGGGGATCGAAAATTTTCAGACTCTCGAAATCCCCAGGACCGCTCAGGTTCGCGTGGATGGGCAGGTTCTGATCCCTGAAAAAATTGTGCCGGTAGGGATACCGCCCGGATCAAAACCATCGATAAGGATTATAGACAGCCAATATTCGGATTTACCATATAGAGAAATCGCGCCGTTTTTCGCCCGCGGTACCAGGGAAGAATATGAAGCGGCATATTCGTCGGCTGAGGCTTTAAATCCCGCTATTCCCCCGTCCACTCCCTATATCCTTTCGGTTGATAATATACGCGGTCTTAATATCGCCAGGATCGCGATACCCGCGGCCAGGTATTCGAAGATCAATCGTACTTTATCGATATTAAAATCGATCACCTTAAGAGTTGATTTTTCCGGGAAGGGCGATTTTGACGCTGCCGCATATAGAAATACCGGCAGGATATTCGACAGGATTTTCAGGAAAATGGTCGCCAATTATGAAACCGCGAAAAATTGGTTTTTACCGAGAGCGCCGTTGCCGTCCATGGTCACATCACTGGCAGCCTCCCCCTTTGATTCCGCTTCAACCTGGATCAGAATAGAGCTGTCCGTCGAGGGGATATATAAGATAGGTTGGCTTGAATTTAATTCCATTGATATTGATCCTTTGAGCATAGATCCAAACGAGGTGCGAGTTTTCAATGGCGGGGGAAGGCAGTTGCCGGATGCGAATGACGTTCCCCGTCCGGAATTAGTCGAGATCCCGATAACCGTTCTGGGCGGAGACGACGGGCAGTTCGATAATGGAGACTATATCGTCTTTTATGCCAATTCCGTCGATTCCTGGCAGTATTCGGATTATCATGACCGCTTTATACACTATAGAAACCATTACACCGATAAAAATGTATACTGGCTTACCTTTGACGGTTTTTTCGCAAATCCTCCTGTGAGATTTGAGGAGGCAGACGGATCGCCCGATGGTTCTTATGATCTATCCGTGGTCGATTCCAGGTATAAATATCAAAAAGAGGTGGAATGGATATTCTGGAGGAGTTCGACCAGTTCCGCAATTCACGATTATTTCAACTGGTACTGGGGATTCGGCAGGTCTTTTGAAACCATGGTTCAACTTACCGATGTCGTTTCGGCGGGCGACGCCACGGTATATGTCAGGCATCGTTCCGGTCTTCCCCAGCTTAGAATAAATAATGGGGATGCTCTGCCGACCGTGGCGTTTAACGATTCGTTGACTTACAGATATTCCACATTTATCACGGATGATCTTTCGGACGGCTTGAATCAAATTGAGGTTTTGGATATAACGGATTTCTACCTGGATAATATCGAAATACATTATCCGCGATGGCTGAAGGCCGTTGACGGGAACCTGAAATTTTCACAGCCCGATGCCGAAGGTGTTATCAGGTATAACTTAAGTAACATATCAGGTCCTTATATGCTTCTGGATATCGCGGATATTTTGTCGCCGGTAAGAATTACGGGGGCCGAATTATCCGGGGAGAATCTCGTATTTCATAACGTCTCGGACAGCGTTTCTCATAATGAGTTTTATATTTCGACGATTGAGCGTCTGAAAAGCCCCGGAAACGTCAGCTTATATGAACCGGACAACCTGAGAGATATGACATCCCCGGACAATCGCGCCGATATAGTCTTAATCGCGTATGATTCTTTTGTGGATCTGGCCCAGAGGCTCGGGGAATTGAGAAGAGACGAATATGATCTTTCGACTCGCATCGTGAAAATATCGGATATCTACAATCAATTTTCGTGGGGATTACAGGATCCGGTTGCCATCCGGGATTTTTTGAAATTCGCCTACGAGAACTGGCCGGAACCGGCGCCCTCGTTCGCGACCCTACTGGGCGACGGCCATTATGATTACAGAAGAAATCTGGGAGCGACCAACTTCAATTTCATTCCTCCCTATGAAAACAGCTCGGTTATGTCCGACGAACATTTCGTTTACTTCGGGCCATCCGGGTATCTCGATTCCGATACCAATAATGTTCCCGATATGATGATTGGACGAATCCCTGCCAAGTCAATACAGGATGCCGAAGAGATGATCGACAAATTTTATAATTACGACGGTGATCCCGATTTTTCTCCCTGGAGAAACAAGGTGGTAATTGTGGCTGACGATAATTTGCATCCCCCGCGCTCAATTACCGAAACTTATCATACGTCACAGGCGGAAATCCTGGCGAACGATCACGTACCGAACAGGTTTGAAGTTTCAAAAATATATCTGGTGGAATATCCCCTCAGGACGGGAGGAGAAAAGCCCGAAGCCAGGGAGGCGTTGATAGGAGCGTTTAACAGCGGTTCGTTGATTATTGACTGGATTGGGCATGGGAGCCCCGGTCTCTGGGCGGATGAGCATATATTCAGGCGATCGCAGGATATCGCCAGGTTGAGCAATGCCAGAAGGCTGCCGCTGATTTATACCGCCAGCTGTTCTATCGGCTTTTTCGACGATCCCTCATTCGAAAGCTTTGCCGAAGAGTTGTTGAGATCGAATCAGCGTGGCGGAGTTGCCGTTATTTCGGCGACTCGCAAGGTGAGTGCGGGTGCGAACGCCCAATTGAATGCCGCCGTATATGATCTTCTATTAGGCAGCGATTCAGTGGGTATCGGTGAAGCTTTATATACCGCGAAATACCTTCGCCATGTGCCCACGTATTCCAACGACAGATCGTACATGCTTCTCGGCGATCCGTCCCAGATTCTCCAGTTCCCTAAATTCGATGTTCAGTTTTCAGCGGCGCCGGATTCGATCTTGGCGTTAAACGTCGGATCCGTAGCCGGTGAAATTATAGACAATAACAATATCGTAATGTCGGATTTTAACGGCACTGCCTGGGTTACCGTTAAGGATGGCACCATAAATAGAACCGTTGTTTTAAGAGACAGAAATAATAATCCCATTAACCTGACCGTCGGTTTTAAAGCCCCGGGTCCGACCATATTTTTCGGCCCCGTTGACGTTGTCGACGGTCAGTTTTCAAGCCAGTTCTTTATACCCAAAGATGTTTCCTATGGAAGCCAGGGGGCGAAAATATATGTCTACGCCGAGAACGGTTCCTATGACGCCGCCGGAGTTGTGGATTCGCTTCTGGTTTCGGGCTCGATTCCATCAATCGTTGATTCTACGGGACCGGGCATAAACTTGTTTGTCGACGGAAGATCTTTCGGAGCCGGTATCACCATGGTCCCCGAAACCTTTACGCTCGGAGGCGAGATCGAGGATGAGCATGGAATAAATATCACCGGCCAGCTGGGCCATGGTATTGTGGTAAAAATCGATAACGGCGATATTTACGAGGCGGACGTTACGGATAATTTCGTGTATAATCGCGGCGAATTCACCAGCGGGATTTTCGAGATCGGCCTTCAGTCGCTGCCTCAGGGCGAACATGAACTTTCCATAAAGGCCTGGGATAATTTTAATAATTCGACGTTAATCACAAGGCGTATAGAGGTCGTTACGATGGAAGGCCTTGAATTGTCCGAGGTAATGAACTATCCGAATCCGGTTAGGAACGGTCACGATTTAACGACTTTTCAATACTGTCTTAATAGTCCCGCGGAGCAGGTTAAAATCAGCATATTCACCGAATCGGGTAGAAAAATTAAATCGTTCGATCTCGTTTCGTCCCAATATACCGGCATGGATTGCGGCTACGTGGATTGGAATCTGAAGGATGCGGATGGCGACGATCTGGCTAACGGGATATATCTGTATAAGATATCCGCGGAGGGAAGAGATGTGAACGGTCATAAAATGAAAGCGCAAGAAGTGAAAAAATTGGCGATATTGAGGTAAGATAATGATAATAAGTGTCCGACAATTAAGTAAAAGTCTCATATATGGAGGAAATGATGAGAGCGTATAAATATGCGTTAATATTGCTTTTAATATTATCCGGGTCAGCGGCGGCACAGGTTTCCCAAACTGCCGTGCAATTCTTATTAATCGCTCCCGGAGCCAGAGCCGGGGGAATGGGGGAGACATTCGTCGCAATTTCCGATGACGCCACGGCGGTCCACTGGAATCCCGCCGGACTCGGCCGTTATCCGTTAACCGGAAGCTGGTTGAACTTTAAAGCGGCCGAAGGAGATACCATAAGGGAAGTCGTGCTGGTCAAAAATAATCTTCCCGAAGTTAACTATAAGCAATATGATATCTGGGGAATTGTTAATGGAAGATTATCGCGCTGGGAGGACGGCAAATGGATTTCGGGTATGCGGCATACTTTAAAAAAGGAATCTTCCCTGGAATCGATGATTTTGCGTTATACCGGTCTTGAGGAAAGCGATGCCCAGGTTTATATAGATCGTCTTGCCCGGGCGAATAATGAAATCACGCCCGAATCGATCGATTCGCTTGAAAATAAGCTGTTGGCGGTTCTGCCGGAAGATTACGTTTACAGGGAAGATATTCAATACGGATTTGAAAAACTCCACAGGACCTATTTGAGATTAAGAATAAAAGTATCGGGATTTAATGAAATTAAGAACGATATCGAGACGGTTGCCTCCCAGTCTCCACCCAGCGAGGATCTGCTTAACCAGATCGCGTTCGGATTCGACCGGGCTATTTCGCCCAAAGGAGACAGGTCCGTCTGGCTACCCTACGATCTAATATTGCCGGATACCGTAACCTGCCTGGGCTCGGATGATGATTATGTTTATGCCGGGACAAAAAACGGATTTTTCCGTCTGGATCCCGGGAAATTCAGATGGAGTTCATTTACTGCCGAGGGCGATTCGTTACCATCCAATAATATAACGGCGATCGAAAAAGCCGGACGACGTAAAATGTTCATAGGTACGGATAAGGGCGTATTCATATTTTCGGGAAGAAACCTGGAACCGTTTGGAGAGGAGGCCGGGGCGCCCACCGGATACGTATCGGCCATAGCCGCGAATAAGGATCGCGATGTCTGGGCGGTTTCGGACGGCATTCTATATCACTATGACGGCGTCAAATGGCAATCGTCAAAGGTGGAAGAGATATCCATAGGAGAGGATCTTATTCTCACCGTAAAAAAATATTATGGGAAGTTCGGGGATGCCTGGCACGAATCGCTCATGGATAAAATCACGATGGCCAATGCCGGCCAGCTGGATTCCGTCGAAGCCGGGCAGTCGATTTTATTGCCGTACGAACTTGGATATAATGGAGAAATCACGGAATTGAGCGTTGACTCAAAAGGAAATTTATGGATCGCTACCTCGGTCGGGTTGGTCCTTTTGTCTGAAAATGGCTTTAATCAATTCGGTTATAGATTGATCGAAGTGCCGGAGGGCGGTTTATCCCTGGATGACATGGCCGCGCAGTTTATTCCCGACCGCGATTCCGATAAAATGGAAACGCTTAAAAGCTTGATTAAAGAGTATAACGACCTGAAGTCGGAACAACTTTCAGGAGGAGACAGGATACTCGTCAATGCCAATCCCCTGGCGTCGAGAATTAATGCTGTGACGCAGGTTTCAAATAAAAAGGCGATTGTGGCCACTCCTTACGGGACTTTCAAGTATAATAACGGCGAATGGAACAGGCTGTATAATCTTGGCGACGCAGGCACAAGCGTGGTGGATATCTATGAAAGAGGAGGCGAAATGTGGTTCGCTTCCGACGACAGGGTAACTGTTTATGCGGCCGCTAAGAAACATATAACCTTCATGCATTCGAATTATCTCGTTCAGCTTGCGGATGATTTGTATTATGACTATTTTTCCATTGTATATCCTACCAACGAGTGGGGAACCTTCGGTTTCGGCGTCACCTTTTTATCGTACGGGAGCCAGGAGAGAACTGATGAAGTCGGCCGGGAACTCGGATCGTTTGTATCCTATGATCTAGCCTTTACGCTTTCTTATGGTACGAGAATTACCAGAAATATATCGGGCGGTCTGTCGTTAAGATATATAAACTCACACCTGGCCGAGGTCGGAGCCGGCTCAGAGAAAGGAAAAGGCACTGGCTACTCCCTCGCAGTTGACGTGGGAGTCCTGTATGATCTTACCCGCAGGTTGACTCTGGCGGCCAACATATCAAATCTGGGGCCCGATATCGCCTATATAGACGCCGACCAGGCGGATCCGTTGCCAAGGAAACTGGCTTTTGGATTTAACTATAAGCTGGTGGATTCTCCATTCAATAAGATTTACATTCTGGGTGAGGCGGATAAACTTCTCGTGGACATGAACGATGATATTACAACCGAAATTGAGGAGGTAATCCCGCATCTCGGCATCGAATACTGGTATTCGAATTACGTCGGTCTGCGTTCGGGATACGTATATGACGATAAGGGAGTCCAGAAATACTTTACTCTCGGCGCGTCATTGCAGTATTCGAATTACAGGTTCGATTTTTCGTATATTCCCTCCACCGACGAAAAATATAATCGTCTCGGAAACACCATGCGTTTTTCCATGAATGTGGGGTTCTGATATAGTGCGCCGAAGGCAGTTTTATCCGATTCCTGTATCATTTTGCCTGGTTGTTTTGCTATTTGTGGGCGCCGGAGCCGGTCATAAGATCATACCGATCCAGGGAATTCAACCTGTCCAAAACCCCCATAACGCTGATCAAGTACGGCGAAGTATATCCGATGTTTCTCAAAAAAACCTTCTCGGATTGGACAGACCTAATCCCCTGGCGATGCCCACCGCCAGGCAGGGAATCCCCATAGAGGATGTGGGCGCTTCGGTGATGGTCGATACGACCATAAAAATTCTGGCCATAAGAGTCGAGTTCTTGAGGGAATCGCCCGATAATCCCAGGACTACCGGAGACGGCACTTTCGATATGAGAAGCTATAATCAGTTCGTGGCGGAGGAGGGGCATTTCATCGATCCCGCGCCGCACGATAAGGCGTATTTCAACTCGCATTTGACGGCGTTACGAAATTACTGGTACGCGGTGTCGGACACCACGCTGGATCTCGATTGGGATATATTTCCGAGAGAGGACAGCGTCGCCTATCGGCTTCCGGTGCATATGTCTTATTACGGCGCGGAGGGCGATTCGGGATGGACCGATCCGCGGGATCAACTCGGGCATTTCTTTATCGACGCCATAACCCTCGCAGACACCTCCGATCCCTTGATAGATTTTTCATTATATGATGCCGTAACAATATTTCACGCCGGTTCCGATCAGCAGAATAATATACCGTTTATTTATGATACACCGGACGATTTTTACACCGGATTTATAATTATGGCCGAGCCGGTTATGGTTGATAACGGAACCGTGGGAATAAGAGAGGGAATATTAATGCCGGAAACGGCGAGCCAGGACAATCGTATCACGGCTTTGAACGCCGTTTTAGCCCACGAGTTCGGTCACCAGCTGGGTTTGATAGATTTATATAACACTTTGAATTTTATGACTCAGGTCGGCGATTTCGCGTTGATGGACAATAACGGTCTCTCGGTGGGAGTGCTGTTATCGGATGAATTTTCGTCTGTCGGGGGAACGATTCCGCTTATGCCCTGCGCCTGGTCGAGAGCGTTTCTGGGTTTTAATGTGCCTCGCCTGATAACCGCCGGCGATGAGATACCCGTTTCGGCCGCCGCGCAAAATCATAGCGGTACGGAAATAATAAAGGTACCCATAACGGAGTTTGAATATTTTTTGATTGAAAACCGTCAACAGGACGTAGATACCCTTCCGCGGGATTACCCCTATGATCTGGATAACGCCTTAATCGGGGATGAACAAACCGGAGTAATTCTGGGGCCGGGTTTCGGAGTCTTTATTGACGGTGTACTGGAATCATTTCCAGATACGGAATATGACAGGTTGATTCCCGGAAACGGCATGGCCATCTGGCATGTCGATGAGTATGTTGCCTATCTTTCATACACCTCGAATCCCGGAGGTTTTAACGGAATCCAATTCAATAATTATCAGACGAATACATTGCAATGGGATAAAGAAAGGCGTTTTCTAACTATTGTCGAAGCCGACGGAATTATCGATTTTGGCGGAAATTACCACAGGGGATTCGGCGAAAGTGTCGACCTGTTCAGGCTCGGAAATAACTCCTCGTTCACCCCTTATACAAATCCTTCCACGCATTCGAATCTCGGGGCCGACTCCCACATATTTATAACCGATATATCCGAATCGGATACGCTTATGACCGCGGATATCGAAATCGACTGGATGTTGCCGGGATGGCCGCAGATGAGTTTCCCCGGTAAAAGCTCTGACCCTATTTTAGCCGATCTCGACGGCGATGACACTCTCGAAGTGCTGGTGTCGGCCTTAAATAATCTTCTTATATACCGCCATAACGGAACCAAATTCATAGATAACGATATTATGATCTCTTTCCTGAATTATAACAACGATATAATGGTGTTGCCCTGGGGTCTCGCGGGGATTTGTGATACCACCATAACCGGAAGGCCGGTGCCGGCCGATTTCGACGGTGACGACACGCTGGAGGTGGCCATTTCAACCTCATCCGGATATTTGTATATGTTCGATGCGGCAGTCGCCCCGGGGCTGCAAAAAGCCGACCTGGTAACGGGATTCCCCATGCAGATATCCGATTCAAAATTATTAGCTCCCATAGCCGTTGATTTTGATTCCATCGCCGGATTGGAGGTTCTCGCCTTCGACGATACAGGAAGCGTTCATATAATAGGCGGTCTGGCCAGCGATAATATTGTGTATAAATTCGAAGGAGATTTATTATCTGCCGCCGGATACACCGCCGCAAGTTACAATGTTATTGACGCGGCAATAGCGACGGGTAATGGAATTGTTATATCGAGGATAATTGCGGATTCCGGCACTCTCGCCTTTGAATCTGAATTTGATTATGAATTCCCGGAAAACGATTCCTGCTTTATAATCGCGGCGGATATTGACAGGGACGGCGGTCTGCCCGAGATAATCGCCGTAAGTTCAAGTAGTCTAAGAGTTATCGAAACCGACGGATCGCTGGCCTGGCACAGGAACGGGGAGGGAAGATTGAGTCGTCCGGCGGTGGGAGATATTAACTCCGACGGTTACCCGGAGATAGTTGTGGCCGGCGATTCAAAGATATACGCCTACAATTTCGGCGGCTCGCCGCTTTCCGATTTTCCTATCGATCTGGGCCGATTCGATCTGAATGGTCTGATAAAATCAACCCCCATTCTTGCGGATCTTGATAATGATGATAATCCGGATATTATAGTTGGATTGCGTGATGGCGGGGTTTATGCCTTCGATTATAAAACGGATAGGATATTTGGCTTTCCCCTGGCAAGCTCTTTCGGAATAGATAACATATCCGCCGTTGCCGATCTGGACGATGACAACGACTTCGACCTGGTTTTTATAGAGGAATCCGGGTATATAAGCGCCTGGGATATCTCGGCGGATGGCGACAGCCTGGATGCTCCCTGGGCAATGGCCGGCGGGAATATTTATAATAATGGCTACCTTGATGCCGGATTTGAAAAAGCTATTGTTGCGACCGATGAGCAGCTGCCGGCGAATTCCGTTTATAATTATCCGAACCCGGCGTCCAATTCCACCACCATCAGGTATTACCTGAACAGCGACTCCGATGTGAACATCGATATATTCGATTTCATGGGTGAGAGAGTACATTCGACGACTATCCGGGGCATGGCGCACATTAGTAACGAATATATCTGGGACTGTTCCGATATCGCATCCGGCGTTTATTTCTGCCGGGTGGAGGCCGATAACGGCCAGGCCAGAAAACATAAAATAATAAAGATAGCATTGGTAAAATAGTATTAAAAGAAATTCGGGAGGTAATTAAAATGCGCAGGAATTTGATTATATTATTGATCATATCGTTTCCGGCGATGGCCGTGAACGCCTCGACTTTCGGTCTGACAAAAACGAAATCCATAAAACATCAGATGCTCGAAAACGGCCTGGCGATGGAAAGAATTTCCAGCAGAGAACTGGATTTTTCAAAGCAGGGAGAGGATGAGACTCTGGGTGATATTTATGTATACAAAATGAAATCGCCCTTTAAGGCCTTTATAATGTCGTTAGCCGTTCCCGGCCTGGGAGAGTATTACAACGGGCAGAAGGTGAAAGCGGGTTCGTTTTTCGCGGCGGATGTGATTTTATGGACCGGTTATTTTATCTATCGGGGCAAAGGTAATGACAAAGAAGATGAATACAAGGCCTACGCGGACGACCATTATTTATGGAACACATATATTCAGTGGTGGGATGACTCGGTTCCGGATTCCATCAAGCGGACATATTCCCATTCCATGCCTTGGGATACCACCGCCAATCAGCCCATATTCAATCATGAATACTACGAAAATATTGGTAAATACGACCAGTTTCAGGTTGGCTGGGATGATATAGGATTGAATTTTCCACCGCCCCCCTTTAGTGATTCAGGTTTTGTATCTCAACATAGAGCTTTTTACCTTAACCTCAGGAAACAATCCAATGACTACTTCACGACCGCGTCGACCCTGGCAATGGTTTCAATCGCCAACCATATAATTTCCGCATTTGACGCCGCCATAGGCGCAAAAAAATTCAACCGGGGGGCCAAGCAGTATTCCTTAAAATTTAAAACCAAAAAGTATGAGGGCGAAATGATGCCGTTTCTGGAATTCACGGCGAAATTTTAATCATGAGCGCTATCAGCAAAACAATCACAGTCTTAATACTGTTAACGCTGTTTGCCGGGACAGCCGGTTCCCAGACCATACAGCAGAAGATGCTGGCCGGCCTGGAGCAAATGGGCGGCGATGATGATTTCGATTTCTATGATTTTCCCGAATCGAAAGATAAGGTGGAGGGCGCGAAATCCAAATGGAAAGCGCTGGGGCTGTCGATTGTCCTTCCCGGGGCGGGTCAATATTATACCGAGTCCAGGGGTAAAATGATATTTTTCGGCGGAGCCGAAACGTTGATCTGGTCGAATTTCGTCGGCTTTCGGCTTTACGGGAAATGGAAAAAAGAGGATTACATCGGCTGGGCGGCCACGCACGCCGGCGTCGACGTTAACGGGAAGCCCGATTCCTATTTTGAGACATTGACCTACTACGATAATATCGATATATATAATCAACTGGAACTCTTGTATGAAAGATCCAAGGCCGAACTCTACCCCGATACACCGGAGTATTACTGGAATTGGGACTCCGATGAAAGCAGAGTCCATTTTAGAAAACTGAGAAATGACAGCAAATCCGCGTATAGAAGATCGTTGCTGTTTCTCGGGGCCGCTCTGGTCAATAGAGTCCTTTCTGGCATAGACGCTTTTCGTTCGGCAGGTTCTTACAACCGTCGAAAGGAGTTCAGCGATAATGGTTGGAGATTGTATTACTCGGCCGCCGGATTTGTCACCGACAGCAAGATCGAAATCGGCATTTCGCGCCAGTTCTAATTTTATCAAACTCTTATTGGTTTTACTAACGGCATGCGCCGGAACCGATCAGGTTAATCGCGAATATGCCGGCAGTATTGTTGATGAAAAGATTATAAACGTTCGTCTTGTTCAATCCGTCGGTCCCTCCGTCGGCGATAGGTTAAAATTGATGGGACCGTCCGGTATCGCCGTAAATCCACTGGGTGAGATATACGTATCGGACGGCGAATTGAATATGATTCTGAAATTGTCCGACAGGCTGGAGATGCTTTCATACGAGGGCGGTACAGGAGGCGGTCCGGGGGATTTTAACAGGCCGTCGGGAATGGCCTGCGACGCGGCCCTGAACCTGTATATCGCCGATCCGGGAAACAGGCGGATTCAGATAATCGATAGAAATCTGCGTCAGGCTGCAGCCAAAACCGAATATTTTGAAAAAGACGGCTCGACCCGCAAATTCAATCTTCCGGAAGACGTCGCTATAGACTTCGAGGGAAACATATGGGTGGCTGATGATGACAGGGTTTTAAAAATCAATCCCTTCAATGAAATTGAGCTCGAGCTGTCTTACTCCTCGCCGGTGGGGCTGAATATCGGCAAGGCGGTATCGATCGCGGCTACGGGAACCGGAATTATCGCTATCGGCGATTCCGGCAATAAAAAACTGTTCGTCATTTCCTCGTACGGTAATTTGATATCGGAATTTCAGGTCGGTTTGATTTCGTCAGTTGCCTGGGAAGGGAAAAATATAATCTGGGTTTCGAGCCATGTGAACGAAACGATTTCGGCGTATGATATATACGGCAACCGCCTGTTTGTGTTTGCAGATGAAAACCCCGGCACGAAACCGACATCCTTGGCAATCGACAATCGGGGGATGCTGCTTGTAGCGGATAAAGGGCTCGGAAAGATCTCGCGCTATGAAATAATCAGAAGTAAAGTAGATCCATCCGAAAGATAGCATGTCCTGTATAAAAAAATATTTGAATATATTTTTTATTGTTATCCTGGCATCAAACGTGGCCTGGTCCGAATTGCCCTCGGCAAACATTCAAATCGTGGGGAAAGGTACTGGTGGACCTTACCTGCTGGGCTATGAAAATATAATATCAAATTCGGTATCCGTATTCAGACGCGGCATTATAATCGACCCGGAAAGTTATAATATCGGATATATTGAAGGCGTTTTATGGTTTGATGAAGTCATTCCTGTTGACGATACGCTTTCCGTTAGTTTTCAATATCTGCCGATATCCCTGCAAAATCAGTATTATCTGCATGAGATGAAAACCGGAGCGGTTAAAGAACGCGCGCGGAAAATCAAACTCGATGATTCAAAAGCAGCCAGGGAAAGCGATATGACAATAAGCGGCAGCAAGGGATTCTCAATTGAGACCGGGGAGGGTTCGGATCGGTTATCCCAATCTTTGAACCTGAATATAAAGGGGGAGTTGATACCGGGCCTGAGAACCTCGGCCCATGTTTCCGATAAAAGCGGCAACGGCGGAGCCGTGACCAGAAGGCTTAACGAGTTGGATAAAATATATATCGAGGCCGAATCGAGATATTTCAAGGGTATCTTCGGGGATTATGATTACCAGGAAACAGGTTTGAGCATGATGAGTTTCCAGCGAAAGCTGACGGGATTGAATTTGAAATACAGCAAAAATGGGCGGGAAATCAGAGGAGCCGCCGGTTTTTTCCCGGGTGAATATAGAAGGCTGAATATTGCGGGAACGGATGGACGTCTGGGTCCCTATTATCTCACCGAAACCAATGGAAGAGAGGGCGTGCCGGTTCTGCCGGGTTCCGAACGAGTATATATTGACGGGGAGCTCCTGTCGCGGGGCAGCGAGAAGGATTATACCATAGACTACGAATCGGGAGCGATACAGTTCGCGCCATCCCTTGTGATTCGGAACGAATCGAGAATAACCGTAGAATACGAAGTCTCCCGCGAGGAATACAGCAGGTCGTTCTTCGCGGCCGCCGGGGAATATCAGTCTTTCGGCGGATTAACCCTCTTTTCGAAACTCATTCAGGAAGGCGACAACGGCGATTCCCCCAAAAGCTTCGATATGACCTCCGAAAACCGTAACCTGATCGAGAACGCCGGTTCGGACCCCCTGGAAGCGTCAAAAAGCGGCGTTACGTTTCGGGGTCCCGGGGAGGGGGATTATAATCTGGCAGTCGATACCCTCGGAAATCAGTATTTTGTTTATGCCGGGCCCGACCTGGGTGAGTATGATGTAACATTTTCGTTTATCGGCGAGAGTGGGGGTTCCTATTTGCCTCTGGGCGGCGGGGTATTTCAATATGTCGGCTCGGGAATGGGAAATTATGAACCGGTTATTCTGCTTCCGATCCCGCAATTAAAACGGTATGGCACAATCGGCTCTTCATGGAAGTCCGAAGATAACAATTTCAGTTTTTACGGCGAGATTTCGGGTTCGCTTAATGATCGCAATACAATATCTCAAATCGATAACGTCGAGAAAGGGACGTCCGGCGCGGCCAAAATCGATTATTCTCAGAGCATTTTAGGCTCGAATGCCTTCGCCGGCTTCGGAATCGTTACCAGAAAAATCGGACAGGGGATGATCTTCCCGGGTAGAATCGATGATGTCGAGAGATACCGGGATTATGATCTCGATCCCGAAGCGTCTCCGGACGGTGAATGGATCGGCGAGCTAACCTTAAAAGGCGGATTGGATTACGATAGAAACGTGTCGCTCTTGCTGGGAGACTTACGGCGCCCTGACGATAAACGCAGAAAACGCCGAAAAGGCGCGTTTGATTGGCGAATAATAGGCCCTTTAAAGGCTATCGGGAAATCCGAAAGAGTATCGGGTTTAAGAACCTGGGTAAAAAGAGACCTGGAGTTCACCGCCTCCCTGGAAAAAATACAGCCCGGGATCGGTGTAGAGTATGAAAAGCGTGACGGTGAATCGGGATTCAAATATTATGAATACCGCGGCAGCCTGCCGGCGACCTTATCATCGGATTTGCAGACCAAGACGGAGCTCAACTACAGGGATGAAAAAGCCCTGGAAACAACCTGGTTAGATAAATTTCAGTCGGGATATGTAAAGCAAAGCGTTAATTTCATTATTGGCCAGACAGGTTTATCGGGCGAATTAAACGGTTCTTATTACAAAAAAAAATATAAAGATAACTCCGGCGCCGATGCGGAGCAGAAGTCGGGATGGACAAGACTGAACTATAATGATGCCGAAGAAAGATTCGAATTGAAGATTAATGAAAGATTGAGCGCGTCAAACGAGAGAGTGCAATCGAGAAATTATATTTTTGTCGGCGAAGGTGACGGCGAATACCGGTTTGAGGATGGAGAATATATAAGAGATCCGGACGGCGATTATATATTGGTGTTGGAGGAACTCGGTGAGGGCGAAAAAATAACTGAAATTTCAACAGAGCTCTATGGCGCGATTCGCCCTTTTATGTTTGCCGATTCAAAAGCAGATATCGAGGCTTCCGCGGGACGGTTGATTATCGAATCGGACCTCGCTTATAATCAAAGGAAATCCGAAGACCGATTGATATTCGCCGATTTCGTACCCTGGAAAAAGGACAACCTGGACGATCTTGTTTTCAGAAACGGAAGACTCGATCTGCGCGTCTTTTATTACCCTCCCTCTTCAAAACAGCGGATAAAATATAATCTTGTTCGCTCTTACGAAGATGGACGCAAATATGCCAACGAGACGAGCCGTGATAACCTGTCATCCGATGAAATTTCTTGGGCCTTCCCGGCAGGCAAGAATGTAAACATTTTACTGATTGGATTAATTTCTAACAGAGAAAGGCAGATAAACCAGGTATCATTGAATCTGAATCGTCATAAAGAATCGATTTCAACGGAGTATAGATTTCATGAGTCCTGGAATCTGAGATGCGGCGCCGAATATGAGAATGTCAGGCAAAGGGAAGCCGACATTATTTCGCGTATACCGTCGACAAACCTGAGCCTGACCAGGGAAATAGGGAAACGGGGCCGTATTTCGGCTAACGTTTCGTATTTTCGCGTGATCGTCAGGCCGGAGGGATCGTATATACCGTATCAAATCGCCGGTGGAAAACGGGAGGGAGACAATTTCGAAGGCGGCGTTCAGGCCAGAATCGAACCGATTAAAAACGGCAGGTTGGAGTTCTCCTATAGATTTGAAAAATTCTCCATGAGGTCCGAGAGACAGAATTTCAGGCTCGAGTTTACGTTGTTGTTTCTATGAAAAAAATAAGCGTAGTATTTTTCTCAGTTCTTATATGGTTTATCGCGAAAGACGCCTTTTGTGATTTACGATTCCAGGGCAACCTCGCTCTATCTGACCGGGAACTCCTGAGTGTCCTCGATCCTAAATCCGGCGCCGATAGCATTTCCGACCAGATCAAAAAAATATACCGGAACCTGGCATATTTCGATATCGAGGTGGAAAGAGAATATCTCGACCGATCTCAAAACAGGGTTTTCGTAATCAGCGAAGGAAAGCAGTCGAAGATATCCGCCATTGATCTGGACATCGCGCCCGACAGCCTGGAATTAATCCTGGATGACTTGATCGACATGTTTGTGGGCCGCGCGGCGTCTCAAAAGTCGTTCAAGGAATTTGCCGAAGGATGCGTAAATATACTGGCGGAAAATGGCAGGCCGTTCGCGCGCGGCGAATGGGCCGGATTCAAACCGGACGAAAACGACAACATAATTGCGGGCTTTAAAATAGTCCCGGGGCCTCTCTCGATTATATCGGATGTTGAATTTAACGGGATTAAGAGAACGAAACCGGAAACGCTGGAGAAGGCGGCGGGATTGGGAAAAGGCAATCTCTTTTCCAAAAAAGAGGTTTTGCGTTCGGAGAAATTGATAGGAAAACTGCCGTATGTCGAAATATCGTCACCGTATTATCTGGAGACATCGACGAACGGCGATTCCTGCACGGTCGTTTATAACATCAGGGAACTCCCGTCCACGAGGATTGAGGGATTTGGCGGCCTGATAAACGTCAAGGGTAAAACGGACTTCATCGGCCGGGTGAATATCGAGTTCGGCGATATACTCGGTACCGGAAGAATGTTCGGCCTGTTCTGGAATAAAAAGGATACCCGTTCAAATGAATTGAGCATAAAATATATGGAGCCGTTCATTTTTAAAAGCCGGCTCGATCTGGAACTGGAAGCGTATCAGATTGACCGCGATACTCTGTATATCACGACAGGCGGCAGGGCCTCAATCATACAAAGATTCAATATCGACCTGACCGGGGCCTTGCGTACGTCTATAGAAAGGACGGTTCCCGAAACAGGATCGAATATCTCCAGGTCCATTAAGCGCTCTATTGGAACAGAGTTTGATTACAATAAATCCGATTTCCCTCCCAATCCGAAATCGGGATACGAAATCGGAACCGAACTTGAATACAGGTATCGTTCAAACAGCGCGGTATCGGAAGGGCAAAATCCACCATCCAATATTACGTCGGCCGG